>JABDJT010000223.1 GCA_013003335.1 Verrucomicrobiales bacterium
TGCTTGTAGTAGTCGTCCATCATGTCGCCGAGAAAGCCGTGGAAAAAATCAAACCCGCGATCCGTCGGCCGATCCGGTTCGTCGAGGCCGAGGTGCCATTTCCCGACGATTGCCGTGTGATACCCCGCCTTTTTCAGCTGGGTCGGCAGCATGACGGCGTCCTCCCGCATTTTGCCCCAGTTCATGAAGCGGCCCTCAAGTTGGGTGCGAACGACGCCCGGCACGCCGGCCACGTCCGGATACATGCCCGTCAGGAACGCAGCGCGCGTCGGCGAACAAACCGGGCAATTCGCGTAAAATTGATCGAATCGCATCCCCGCCTCGAACAGGGCGTCGATGTTGGGCGACTTCAGATCCGGCGCGCCGTAGGCGGAAAGATCGCCGTATCCGAGGTCGTCGACCATGATGAAGAGAATGTTCGGTTTTTTCTGCTCCGCGGACGCGAGCAGGGCCGGAAGAAAGGCGAGAGTCAGCAGGAAAAATCGGAGCCGTTTTTGCATGGCCGAATTTTTTGCGGCTCCGCCGAAAAGTCGAGATCGGAATTGTGCGGGAAACCGAATCCGGGGAAAGTGGAGCAGGTCATGAAACGCCCCGGTCCAGCTTTTGCCGCATTCGTCGTGCTGGCCTTGATCACGGGCGGCTGCTGGCAGCGCAGTTACACCGCAGCGGAGGGCCTCCGGCCGAAAATTGGAGGGCGCGAGCTCGGAATTGCGAACTATAACGGCAATCTTGTTTTCTGGGTCTACTCAGTGAGTTTGATGCCGCCACCAAATCCTCGAATCTGGCAGCCCGAACCGGGCATCTTTTACAGATATTATAATGACTTTAGTGATGGCGAACACCGTGGGACGCCGATCCAGCCCTTCGGCAAATTCATGTGGTATCCGACGGGAACGTACAGCAACGCCGGTTGGTCCGTCGCGATTCCGCACTGGACCGTGGTGACCATGCTGGTTTTGATCGCCGTCGCGACCTGTTTCAGGAAATCGAGTAAAGAGGGTTAGTTCGGCAAACAGACCCTGTTGGTTCGATTTCTGTGCTATCGTCCCGCGGCCGGATGAATTTTCTGAACCTGCAATTGCTTGCCGCGCTGGCTCCGCTGGTCGCGCTGCCGTTTTTCATCCACCTGTTCAATCGTCATTTTCCCCACTCGATCAAATTCCCGAACATCGAGCGGATCAAAAAATCGTTGTCGGAACGATCGAAGCTGGCGCGCTGGCGACACCTTTTGATGACGTTGCTGCGGACGCTCGTCGTGCTGCTCGCGCTGTTCGCCTTTCTCCAACCGGTCCTGCCGAAGTTCGGTTCCAAACCGGGCGATGCCGCGAACGGACGGCAGGTGCTGATCGTGCTGGATCGCTCGCTCTCGATGGAATTCACGCCCGGCTCGGGCACGTCGGCAGCCCGGTCTGCGCTGGTGGAAATCGGGAAGGTCCTCGAAACGCTCGGCGGCGATGACCGGGTAAACGCGATTCTCGCCGGGGCGGAAGCGACTCCGTTGCTGCCGGATTTCACGCCGGGGCACGATCAAATCCGGGCGATGCTGACGGCGCTTCCTCCCTCCTACGCGCGGACGGATGTGACCAAAGCCGTCGCGCTCGCCGAGTCGATGATTGACGGGAAATCGGAAGAGGGCGCGGAGATTTATTTTTTCTCGGATTTTCAGCGCAGCAATTGGGGGGTGGCGTCCTTTGATGGATTCCCCGAAACTGCCCGGTTGTTCTTTGTCGACGCGACGGATGGCCGCGATCGTCCGAACACGGCGCTGGTGTCCGTGGAACCGTCCGCTACGCGGGTCGCAGCGGGGGACGTGGTCACTCTCGACATCACGGCAGCGAACTGGTCTCCGGACCCGGTCACCCTTCCGATCGAAGCCATCGTCAGCGGAGCCGGTTCAGTCGGGGGCGAGATCGCACTCGGCCCGGAGTCGACCGGTCGTTTGCTCCTCGAATTCACGGCGCCGGAAGAAGGGCTGCACGCCGTGGAAATTCGGACGCCGGACGACGGTTTGCCGGCTGACAATCGCCAGTTCCTGTCGCTGGAAGTTCGCGCCCGGGAAGACGTGCTGATCGTTTCCGATGCCGATCCGGAGCAGGGCGGAGCGGTGTTTGTCGAGGCGGCACTGAATCCGTATGATGGCGGTTCGGGAATTTTCGCGCCGCGCATTCTGCCGTCGGGCGCAGTGACACCGGCGATGCTGGCATCGACTCAAAAAGTCGTGCTGACGGGCGTGACGCAGCTTTCGCCCGAATTCGTCGAGCGGATCGTCGCCTTTCTCGAAACGGGCGGCGGACTGGTCTATTTTGTCGACGGGGATCACGATCAGGAAAATCTTGTCGCGCTCGACAAGGCCTCGAGCCGGGGCGTGGCGCCTTTTCACGTGGCCGGAAAACTGACGACAGAGAATTTCGGCGGTGACCCGCAAAAAATCGCCAAGGGGAATTTC
>JABDJT010000247.1 GCA_013003335.1 Verrucomicrobiales bacterium
GCATGGATTACTCGCGTGACTCTGCCATGGTCCAGATCACCACCCCCGGAAAATATCCTTTCGTCGAAATCGGAACCTCGAAGGACAAGAAGAAAAACGACTGGTGCATCTCGCTGGGCCATCCCGGTGGGTACCAGGCCGACCGTTCCCCGCCAATTCGTCTCGGTCGGATTATCGCGAACAAGAACGACGAATTTCTTACCTCGGATTGCACCCTGATCGGCGGCGATTCCGGCGGCCCGCTGTTTGACGTCGACGGCAAGTTGATCGGAATTCACTCCAATATCGGATTCAGCCTTTCCCAGAACCGCCACGTGCCGATTTTGACCTACCACGAAAACTGGGATCGTCTCAAGAAGGGCGATCGCTGGGGCGGCAAGCACGAAGGAGGCTTTCTCAATAACCCGGAACGGCCCGTGATCGGTGCCATGCTGACGGATGCGGATTCCGGAGACGGGGCGAAAGTGCAATCCATCGTGCCGCGTTCCCCCGCTGCCAAATCGTTGCGGGTGGGCGATACTATTTTGAAAGCAGACGGCAAAGACGTAACCAGTGCTGACTGGCTCATCGAAAAGCTGCGCGGCCACGAAGTCGGGGACAAGGTTACCATGATGGTCCGCGATAAGGATGGCAACGAGCGCGGCGTTCGGATCGAATTGGTTGCCGCCGGTAAACTTCCGCGTGTTGCCCCGCCCCGGCCTCAGCCTGCACCCAAAGGAAAAGCCAACCCAGCCGACAAAGGCAAAGGAAAAGGCAAGGCTGAGGGTCAGAGCAAGCAGCCCGAGAAAAAAGAAAGTCCCAAGGCAAAAGCCCCGGAAAAGAAAGAGGCCGGCAAACCGAAGGAAGAAAAAAAGACGGATCCAAAAAAGCCGGACGCCCCGAAATCTGCGGAGAAAAAGGAAGAGAAAGAAGCCAACAAGGACAAAGAGAAGGAGAAGGAAAAAAGCCAGGCGAAAATCGATCCGCTGACGGAAGAAGAGCGCAAGAAACTGCAGCCGGAATTCAATAAAAAGATGAAAGAAGGCCTCGAAAAAGGCCGCATGGAACTCAGCCCGGCGGACATGAAAAAATTCGGTGGTCAGGACGGATTCCGGAAATTTAAGCGCGAGTTTGAAAAACAACTCAGCCCGAAAGATCGCCAGAAACTGATGCAGGCCAGCATGCGCCCGAAAGCGGTTGACCCGAAAAAATACGATCCCGACAAACCCATTCAGGTCGGTGAGAAATTCTTCCGCGACGTATTGAATGCCTTCCGCCCCTCCGTTTCCGCCGCCTCGGAATCGACTCACCTCGTCTTTCGCGGCAGCGAATTGAAAAGTCTCGGAACGGTCGTCCACGAAGACGGCTGTCTCCTGGCGAAGGCCAGCGAAATTGCCGAAGAAAACAACCAGAAACTGAATGTTCTCATCGCAAAAGGGAAACTTCTGCCCGCCGAAATCGTCAAGACTTACGAGAAACACGACCTCGCGCTGGTGCGCCTGACCGGGGATGACACCCCGGAGATGACACCCGTGCGCTGGTATCCCTCCAGCGAACCCGCCCCGCTCGGATCCCTGCTCAGCGCGGCCGGCTCCGGGCCCGATCCGATCGCGATCGGCGTTGTCAGCGTTCATCCCCGCAGCATGTCCGGCGAGAACAAAGGTTTCCTCGGAGTCAGCACCGCGCCGGATGAAAAAGGCGTCCGGATCACGATGGCTCTTCCTGAAGGGGCCGCCCGGAAAGCCGGCGTGAAACGCGGCGACATCATCACGAAGATCAACGACATCGAGACCGACACACCCGAGAAGCTGATCAAGCTGATCGGGAAAACCCCGCCCGGCACGGAAATCACCATCGAGTACCTGCGGAACGGAGAGGAATTGGAACAAACCGTCGAACTGGGCAACCGCGAAGGATACGATGCCAGTGGAGCCAACCGAAACGGTCGCATGAACCGGTTCGGCACCGACGTCAGCAAAAAAAGCAGCGGCTACCTGAGCGTGATGCAGACCGATCTGCCCATCCAGCCACGCGAGTGCGGCGGACCCGTCGTCGATCTCGACGGAAACGTGATCGGTATCAACATCGCCCGTGCAGGCCGGATCAAGACCTACGCCCTTCCCTCCGATCTCATCCTGGACCTCATCGGCTCCGACATGAAAAAGCTCGACGAAGGCAAGTCAGTCGGAAAGCCGAAAGAAGCCGAAAAGAAATCGGACGATCAGAAAGAAGATCCAAAAAAGGAATCCGACGATTCGAAGAAGGAGAAAGAGTCGGCCGGAAAAGCCAAGTAACGATTCTTTCGGTTTTACGATCCAACAGGGTCTGTTCTCCGAACCAACCCTGTTGATTCGAAATCAGGCAACCCCGATCTGGGCCCGCTCGTTCCACAGGTAGATGCAGTAAGCGATGTAGCCGATCAGCAATGCGCTACCCTCCCATCGGCTGACCCGTCGCCGGGTCCACATCAGCGGTAAAAGGAAGAGGGTAAACCCAAGCATCACCACGAGGTCCACCGTCTCAATATCTGAAACTTCCATTGGTTTCACCGTCGCAGTGATACCGATCACACAGAGCAAGTTGAACAGGCAGGACCCGATTACGTTTCCCGTGATGATATCCCCTTCCCGCTTCATGGAGGCCACGACCGATGTCGCCAGTTCCGGCACCGAGGTGCTGAACGCGATGACCGTGAGCGAAATAACCGCCCCCGGAACCCCGATCCGCTCTGCCAACCCGACGCCGCCTTTTTCCAAATATTCGGCACCGAAATACAAGACAATCAGTCCGATGAGGACCAGACCCGCCAGTTTCCAAACCGGATCGTGAGTGAACTCCTCGGCTTTGCCGAACTCTGCCTCAAATTCTTCGATCACTTCCGGATTGTCCTCCTTTTTCGAGGCACGGAGTTGAAATATCGTGAACGCCACCACCACCACGAACAGGACGATTCCCTCCCACCTCGCGATTTTCTGATCCAGCAGGAGCATCGCCGAGAATCCGAGGCTGACCGCGATCAGGAACGGCATGTCGCGAATCAGGAGATCACTCTTGATGTTCAGCACACAGATAAACGCACTGACCCCGAGAACCAGACCGATGTTGCAGATATTGGAACCGATCACATTTCCGATCGCCATATCCGGTCGGGGAGGCGAGCTGAGATTAAATCCCAGGCTGACGAACAATTCCGGCGCGCTGGTTCCGAACGCCACCACTGTGAGGCCGACGACGAGAGGGGAAATCCCATACTTCACCGAAATCTTGGCCGCTCCACCCACGAGCCATTCCGCTCCGAAATACAGGAGCGCGAGCCCGAGGATCAGCCAGACGACATCGAGGAGGATTTCCATCGGGGAACTGTGGCGATTGTCCGGTATCATGCCACTGAAAAACGTGGAGATTTTTGACTTGAACTTGCAGGAAATCCGGCAATCTTCTCGCCACGCTGACGGAATCATCTCCGCCATCACAAAATTGATGCGACCCGTTCGTCTAGCGGTCTAGGACTCCGCCCTTTCACGGCGGCAACACGGGTTCGAGTCCCGTACGGGTCGCCAATTCAAAATGCGAACATACCAGGCGGCGGTTTTCGACTTTCCCGGGAATGCTGGAAAAATCTTTCGAGAACGCCAACTCACCGCTTTCGAGGTCGCCTAGGAAGGTGGATTGATCGTTTGTCGGATCGTGGACGAAATGTCCGGCGCGATTGGTCGCCGTTCCAATGATCCGGCGGTCCGGCAGAGAAGTCAGTTGAACGAGGCGTGAAGCGGCGGATCAAACTCGGCGATCTGTCAGGAATCTTCGCCGGGCAGACGAAACCGGATCAGGCCAATGCGATCCGGGTTAATGGTGGGATCGAGTTTCGAGGCGTCGATCTCGAGCCCGCTGTCGGGCTACGCGCCGTCGAACACGACTTCGAATTCCTCCTGCGCCATGCTCCAGCAGCCGGCCGCGGCGAACAGGCATAAACCCAGGGCAAGTCTCATTCTTCTTCCTCGAGCGGGTTTTTGACCACGATGCCCTCCGACCGGCCGTAGTG
>JABDJT010000258.1 GCA_013003335.1 Verrucomicrobiales bacterium
ACCGCCGAGTTGACCCGGGTGAATGCTCCAATGGCCCGGGCATCCCAGGCTGCACTTGTCGGGGTCGAGCGCTCGCTCGCCGATCTCCGCGGCTGGGTGGTGGTTGGTGACCCGGAGTTCACCAAAGGCCGTCAGCGCGCCTGGTCTGTTCAGATCGAGCCTGCCATTGAGCGCCTTGAGGAATTGACGCGCGATGCCGCCCCGGAAGATCAGCAAACGGTCGCCCGGATCAAAGCGATTCTCAGCGAACTCCGGGAAATACAGTGGTGGATCGAAGATGTTGCCCGGACCCCGGGGAACGAGCCGGCCCGCGATCTGCTCGTGACACGTCTCGAGCCCGCGACGAATGAAATTTACGAATCGATCACTGTGCTCATCGAGCTCGAGAAAAAGATGGACGATGCGGGACGGCCCAACCGCATGCTCGCGGCGATGGCGGATTTTCGCGGTTCTTTCACACGGAGTTGGGCAACAATCGGCAGCCTGATGCAGTCAGGAACCGGTGCAGAGGAACGGGCATTCCGATCCCGACTGGAAACGGCCCGGAAGCGACTCACGGATCTCAAGGCGGATGCCGCTGAATTAACAAAGGAACAGCAGGTCATACTGGAGCGGATCAGCTCCCAGCTTCCCTACTACGGGGAGATTTCGGATGAAGTCATTTCCCGCCGCCGGTCGCCGGACTGGAATGCGGCTCGCTTTCTTCTTCGGGAAGAGGCGATACCTATATCGCGCGAGGGTACCATCTTGCTGGATGCTCTGACCCAAAAACGAAGCCTGGAGGTGACTGCGGACGCCGCCCGGCTGGACCGCCTGGGTCGAACCGCTATCGGGCTCTCCGGGCTACTCTTTCTCATCACGGCGACAGCAGCCTGGATGATCTCGCGCCGTGGCACCTCCCGCCTGATGCGGCCAATCGACCATCTGAAGGAAGCGACCCACAGGATCGCCTCCGGCGATTTGAAGGAGGACATACCGGTTGTCAGTGATGATGAACTGGGAGATCTGACCATCTCTTTCAACCGAATGCGTGCCGCGCTCGTCGAGGCCGAACAGGAATTAAAGAGCCGGGAAGAGGAGTCGAGGACAGTGATTGAGTCGTCTCCCAGCGGCATGATCATGACCGATGCAAACGGCAAGATCGTCATGCTCAACCAGCAGGCAGCAACGCTGTTTGGCTATTCAAAAGATGAATTGCTCGGTGAAACCGTTGAGATCCTCGTGCCGGATACTGTCCGTGGGCATCATCACGAACTGCGCGAGGGTTATATGAAAAATCCCGAAGTGCGCGCAATGGGGGCGGGCCGCGATCTCTTCGGGCAGCGAAAGGACGGGACCCGAATCCCGATCGAAATCGGCTTGAGGCCTATCCGAACTGAAAAAGGGATTCGAGTCCTGACGGGAATCATCGATCTGACGGAGCGAAAGCGTGCGGAAAAGGAACTGAAACTCCTTTCCAACCGGCTGGTTCTCGCCACCGAAGCCGGCGGGATCGGAATCTGGGACTACGAAATCATCGAAAACATTCTCGTCTGGGACGAACAGATGTATCAACTCTACGGGATCACCCCGGAACTCTTTTCCGGTGCCTACGAGGCCTGGGAGGAAGGGCTTCATCCGGATGACCTTGAAAGAGAACGCCAGAAACTGGAAAAGGCGATCCGCGGGGAAGCGGAGTTCAATACCGAGTTTCGCGTGATCTGGCCGGGTGACGGCTCCGTGCATCACATCAAGGCGCATGCCGTCGTTCTGCATGACAAGGCCGGCAAGGCTGTGCGCATGATCGGAACCAACTGGGATATCACCGACCGCAAACAGGCCGAAGAAGAGTTGCACGCGGCGAAACAGAATGCCGAGGCTGCCAACGAGGCCAAGAGCGATTTCCTGGCCAACATGAGTCATGAGATTCGGACCCCGATGAACGGAATTATCGGAATGACGGAACTTCTCCTGGGAACGAAACTCTCGAAAGAACAGCAGGAATACCTCCATCTCGTCAAGCAGTCGGCGGACGCCCTGCTGGCCGTCATCAATGACATCCTCGACTTTTCCAAGATCGAAGCCGGAAAGCTGGAACTCGATCACCACGAATTCGATCTCCGCGATTCCATCGGTGATACCTTGCAAACGCTGGGATTCCGCGCTGCGGAAAAAGGACTGGAACTGGTTTACCAGGTCCAGTCGAATGTTCCCGATTGTCTCGTTGGAGATCTCGGCCGACTTCGCCAGGTCATCGTCAATCTGACCGGAAACGCCCTCAAGTTTACCGAGAAAGGCGAGGTTTTCATCGACGTTCAGCTCGATTCGCTAACCCGGGATTACGCATCACTGCACTTCCTTGTAAAGGACACGGGAATCGGAATTCCGCCGGATAAACAAAAGGGAATTTTTGAATCGTTTACCCAGGCCGAGAGCTCGACTACCCGGACCTATGGGGGAACCGGTCTGGGCTTAACCATTTCCCGACAGTTGGTCGAGTTGATGAGAGGGCGAATGTGGGTCGAAAGTGTCCCCGGCGAAGGCAGCACCTTTCATTTCACGGCACTGTTCGGGCTCGGCACGGAAACCCCTTACGGTGCCCGGACAGCCCCGGAAACTCTCAACTCTCTTCCCATTCTCATCGTTGACGACAACAGTACCAACCGGCGCATCCTGAAAGATATGCTGACCAACTGGGAAATGAGTCCAACGACCGCAACGGGAGGTGAAGAGGCATTGAAGAAGCTTGAGGATGCCGCAACGTCGCAACACCCGTTCGAGTTGATTCTTCTCGACGTCATGATGCCGGAGATGGACGGCCCGGAAGTCGCCCGCCGCATTGCCGAGACGTACGGGAAAAAGGCTCCGAAGATCCTCGTTCTTTCTTCAGCGGGTCACCCGATACCCAAGAGTGAACTTTCCAAACTCGGCATCGAACGGGTTTTGACGAAGCCACTCAAGCAATCCGATCTCCTTGATGCGATTACCCGCCTCTTCGGCGCTGCGACCCGGGATGCCCCCGGCGCGAGTGAAGCCAACCGGAGTAAGCCTGATGATGTGCCCTCCATGCGGGTCCTCGTGGCTGAAGACGGTCGGGTCAACCAGATTGTAGCGATCAATCTCCTCGAAACCCGGGGGCACTTCGTCACCGTGGCGAACAACGGTCGGGAAGCGTTTGAACTGTTCGAAAACGAAGAGTTCGATGCGATCCTGATGGATGTCCAAATGCCGGAAATGGACGGCTACCAGGCCACCGGAGCGATTCGGAAATCTGAATCGGGGTCCGACTCGCACATACCCATCATCGCGATGACGGCCAACGCCATGAAGGGCGACCGGGAATCCTGTATCGAAGCCGGAATGGACGACTACGTCTCCAAGCCAGTCCGCTCAGATGAACTTTTCTCAGTGCTCGAATCGTATGCAGTGCCCATTGAAACCGCCGGGAAAAAGCCGGCTGAACGCGAGACTGGGAAAGTCCATCCAAAACCGGGTGAAAAAGATTCGAGCGACCGGTCTGTTTTCGATGCCGAAAAGTTCCGGAACAGTATCCGCGACCCATCTCTCATGGCACAACTGATCGGCTTCTTTGCAGAGGAAACCGGGGGATACTTGGAAAGAGCCCGGAAGGCGATCGACGAAAGTGATTCGGAAGAGCTCAGCCGGGCCGCCCATTCCCTGAAAGGAACACTCGGCAATTACTCGGCCCGGAATGCTTTTCGTGCGGCAAAAAAACTCAATGAAGAAGCACGGAACGGCAAACGCGATGGTGTGCGGGAACTCTTTGCCTCACTGAGCCGGGAAGTGGCCAGCCTGGAGGATGCGCTCAACCACTTCCGTGACAGTCTGGACTGAGCTGGACTACCGAAAATCAGTCCTCCAACGTTCCGTCGCCATCCACCGGTAAAGCAGTGGGCGCGAGCAAGCGGAGAGAAATGAGTTTGGCAAGACCGCCGGTCACGCCGGCTGCCACCGCCCAGGTAATCGCCTCTTTCCAAGGGACCTCGGGATCGGCCGGGTTTTTCGGCGGCGGACGATTCGCGACCCGCTCATACCCCTTCCCCAGCACGTCGCGCGCAAAATGCGCGACGGCCATGGGGAGGAGAAAGCCGATGGCCACGAGGGCGGCCTGTTTCTTATTCTGTGGATCTTTGGATGCCATTCGGACGGGATTTTTTGGTTGGCCGATCACTTGCGGCTGGAGGACAGCAGAGCAAATCCGATCAGCAGACCGGCTCCGGCCGCGATGCTCACGGCAGCGACGGGATGCTTCTTGATGCCTTCGATGCAGCGATCGAATTCCTGCATGGCGAAGTCCTGGGACTTGTTGGCAGCGTCGATCACGGACTCCTTCGCGTCGGTCACCTTTTCCTTCGTCGTTTCAGCGACGTTGTTGGCGGCCTGCGATGCGAATTTTTTCGTGTCCTTGGCGAGGGTCTTCACGTCCGTCTTCAGTTTCGTGCTGGAAACCTTTCGCGGCGTGACTGACCGGGTGGACTTGGCGGAGGAACCGTTGCTTCGGCTCCTGGTAGTGGCTGATTTGGTTGTGGTTTTCATCGTGCCCCTTAAGAAACGCAAGGCGCGTGCCAGTTCCGTTTTTTAGCGCAAGAACCTCTCTATCAGCGGATTGTGAATTTCTGACCCACCAATTTCCGACAGTGTTTGATGCAATCTGCATGAATTCCCGTGCAGAATGAATCAACTGCCTCGCGGATTGCCGATCGGTTTGCGACCCGTTATCCTGTCCCGAATTCAACGATGCACGTTCC
>JABDJT010000391.1 GCA_013003335.1 Verrucomicrobiales bacterium
GCACTCTCCCGGCCGGCAAAATGGGGTGAGGGCGGCCACCAAAATCGACGTGCAATTTTGTCGTGTCGATGCCGAGGTGGTTGTAAACCGTTTTCAACACATCCTGCGGCGTCTTACCATTGTCCGCCGGTTCGCCGCCGTATTTGTCGGACGATCCCACGACACGTCCGCCTTCGATTCCGCCGCCAAGCATCGCGGCGTTCATCACCCGCCCCCAGTGATCGCGTCCGCCGGTCTTGTTCACCTTCGGCGTCCGTCCGAATTCTCCCCAGGCCAAAACCATCGTCGAATCGAGCAGGCCGCGTTCTTCGAGGTCGTCGATCAGCGCAGTGAAAGCCTGGTCCCAGCGGGGCAGAAATCCGTCGCGCATGGTTTCGTAGCCTTTCACGTGGGTATCCCACCAACGCAAATCGACCGTCACGAGCCGCACGCCCGCTTCGACCAAACGGCGCGCCAGGAGAATCCGCTGGCTCCAGGCTGGTACGCCGCAACGATCCGGCGTCGGCGCGATGTAGGGTTTCATAAATCCATATCGCTCGCGAATTTTCGCCGGCTCGGCATCGAGATCGAAGGCGTGGCGCGCTTTTTCCGACAAGATCATGTCGAAGGCTTTCTGCTGAAATTCATCGAGGCTTTCCATTTGTCCGCCCGCGTCGGCGCCGCGTTCGATCTGGTCGAGATTTTCCAACAGGCTGGACCGGTCCGTGATTCGATCGAAGGTCATCCCGTTCCGCATCGTCAAATCAGGCAGTTCGAACGGTCCTTCGTTGGCTGGATCAGATTTCGTTTCGAAGGGCCGATAGGAATTTCCAAGGTAGGCCGGGCCCGCTCCCGGCAGCAGTTTCGGGATCATCACGTAGGCCGGCAAATCCGGGTCCTGTTCCTGAAATTCTTTCGCCACGATCGAGCCGATGCTTGGATGCACGTTGAGGTTCGGATCTGGTCCGGGCGGGTAACCGGTAAAACAAATTTGGTCGGCCGCGGAATGACCGGCGTTGCCATGCGCGATCGAGCGAATCACGGAAAATTTGTGCATGACCTTTGCGCATTTTGGAAGCAGGTCACAAATCTGCACGCCCGGCACGGAGGTCGACGTCGCTCCGAAAGCTCCGCGATATTCGGAGGGTGCATCCGGCTTTGGATCCCACGTTTCGTGCTGACTCGGCCCACCGCGCATCCAGAGCAGGATCACTGATTTTTCGCGAGAACCGGATTTGGTTTCAGCTTCGGCTTTCAATAGCTGGGGGAGGGAAAGCCCCGTCATTCCGAGCGCCCCGGCCCGGACAAAGCCGCGCCGCGACATCTTCGCGAGATTTTCGCGAAATTCGGGACACCCGATTCGATCGGCGCGGGAGCGATTCATCTCTTAAGTGTCCGGGATTTCAAGCAATCCCGCAATTGGCTTGGTCGCGGATGGTGTTGAACTTCAGGTGACGTCCTGCGCTGCCCGTTCCGGCCATGCTCAGACCGCGGGGCAAGCTCGCTTTGCTCCTGAAGTTGGTGAACTTCAGGTGACGTCCTGCGCTGCCCGTTCCGACCGTGCTCAGACCACGAGCAAGCTCGCTTTGCCCCTGAAGTTGGTGAACTTCAGATGACGTCCTGCGCTCGGCGTCCCGCCGGTGCTCAGACCGCGAGGCAAGCCCGCTTTGTCCCTGAAGTTGTGAACTTCAGATGGCGTCTTCCACCTTTTTACTTCCCGACGATTTCCCGCCAGACCTCGAACGCACGCGAGTCGGGCAATTGCACATCGTCCAAGGTCAGTGTTTCGCCGTCGGCTACATCTCGTGCCATGACGATGTCGCGCATCAGGCCGATCGGCAGGTGATTCGGTTCGTCGGCAATGCGAATGGCTTCGCCGCGCACGTCGAAGGAACCGATCCCGTGCGGAATTTCCTCTCCGGCTTTGAGGTCGCGCTTCGCGATCGTGCAGACGCTCGCTGACGGCGTGGCCGAGTTGTCCATTAGCTTGCCGCTCTCGCCGTCGCGGATTACGCGGCGGATGGTTTTGATGACCTCGAGATGGCAGAGATGGTAGGGTTTCACCAGGGTATAAAACGGTCCTCCGCCCATTTTCATGTATTCAAGCGGACCCTGCTCGGCGTCGTTGTGCGTTGCTGTCACGAAAACCGAGCCGTTTCCGGGGACGATGATGTAATCGGAAATCGGCCGGCCGTTTTTCGTGGCGATTGCGCCGAGCGCACGGGAACCGGCACCGACTGGATCGGTGGAATCCGGCTCGATATCTTCCACCCGCAGGCCGAGTAGTCCCTTCTGGATCACGTCGGCGGCGAAGGCGTTCGCGCAGAAAGCCTGCTCGATCTGGACTTTGGTGCCGTCGGTGAACGAAGTGGTTTGCTCGATCGAAATGCCCTGTTTCCCGGAGTAAAATTCCATATCCTCGCGGGGAGGTCTGTGATTCAGGAAGCCTTTTACGTTCCCGTACACAATCGGTTCGAATCCAAGCGCAACAGCCTCTTCGCGAAGCGCAGCAATGCAGCCCGGTTGGTCGCCTTCGGCTTCGGTGAGCAACCCTTTACCGACAAAATACGAGCCGGTCGTGATGTGAAATTCTGAATCTAGCGTTACGACCGGTTTGCCGGCAGCGAGGGCGGCTTCGATCACGTTCGTTGCGTGAAGCGGATCGCCGCAGCATTCCACGATCAGGTCGGAATTTTCGAGGAGGTTATCGAGGCTGTCCGTCAGATTTTCCGCCATCGGAAAATCGTCCCGGCTATCCGGATTTCGCGTCAGAACCGGACCGATCGGAAAACCCATCGCGGCGGCAGCGCGGGCGATTCCCCGCGAAATAAAACCGGAACCCACCAGGCCAAGCCGGGTCTGCGATTCCTGTTCTATAAGAGAGTTTTCCGCCATGGGAGGTGAAGTGGGCCGGATTGTAAGAGCGATTTGCGCGTGGCGCAAACGGGCTTTCTAACGACCCAACAGGGTTGGTTTAACGAACGAACCCCGTTGATCCGTAGGACTTTATTCGTCGCCGATGTTTTCCACCGGCGAGCGCTTTCCGTCCTCAGTACTGAGGATTTTCGCCCGCTCTTCACCGAGGGTGTCGACCCGCAGATCCCAAATCTGATCGTCGATCCGCTGGTATTCTTCGATGGACCAGGGCAGCGGCCATTTCATCTTTTGCTTCGCTCTATCAATGCGGACCTGGGCATCGTATAAAACGGGATCCGGCAGGCTGGCGATCACGTCTTTGGCCGCTTCGACGTAGTCCAGCCGGTGGCAAATCATCGCCAAATCATTTCCCGCCTCAATGCAGGACCGAATCGTGTCTTCAAAACTGACCTCGTTCAAAATCGCACCCATGTCGAGATCGTCGGTCATGACGAGGCCTTCGTAGGCGAGCTGGTTGCGTAAAAACTGGCCGATCACATTTTTCGAAAGCGAAGCCGGCCAGCGCGGGTTGTCGGCATCCCAGCAGGGGTAATGGGAATGGCAGGTCATCAGGCTGTCGAGGTCGTCCAGCAGGGCGCGAAACGGACGGAGCTCGTTTTCCTCCATCTCGTCGAGCGTTTTGTCGATGATCGGCAGCGATTCGTGGGGGTCGCAGGCCGCGGAGGCGTACCCGGGAAAATGTTTTCCGCAGCTCAACACGCCTTCTTTCCGCAGGTACTTGTTGAACGTGGCGGCGTTCTTGATGACCTCGTCGGGCGTGGTTCCGTAGCAGCGGCCTTTCAGCGAGTTGTCGGCTTCATCGTCGAAAGAGATGTCCAAAACCGGGCAAAGATCGAGATTCAAGCCAAAAATGCGCAGAATCTGGCCGGTCAATTCGCCGTGTCGGCGAATCAATTTCAGGTCGCCGGATTCACGGAGCTGCTGTGCGTTGGGTGGTTCATTTCCGATGAGGCGGAGGCGGGAGACGCGTCCGCCTTCCTGATCGATCGTGATAAACGGTTCAATCTCACTGAGATCCCGCAGATCATCAATTAGCTTGCGCAATTGTTCGGGTGACTTGATATTACGGCCGAACAAAATAAATCCACCGGGCTGGATTTTTTTGAATCGCTCAGCAGTCTCAACATCTAATTCGGGTCCTGGAACTCCGGTTAACAACAGTTGGCCGAGGAGGCGTTCTTCCATATTCGAATTTTGTTAAAAAATCTAAACTATGAGCGAAAACGACGCGAGTGCGAGTGAAAAGGCGGTGTCACGAACCAACAGGGTTGGTTCTTCAAACAGACCCTCTTCATTCGTGAAAATTCTCACCCCGATCGCGGCCTTCCTGGGGCTCGCTGCCTGCGAACCCGGCCCTTCCCCGACGGTCAACTCCGGCAATGGAGCATCCTTCGGTGGCCAGGTTCGCCTCGGGATCGACACGCTGGCAGAAGACGGTTTCGCGATCCTGCGCGGGAAACGGGTTGGGTTGATCACGAATCAGACTTCGGTGAATCGCCACGGAGTCAAAACGCGGCAGGTGTTGCACCGCGATCCGCGCGTGAACCTGGTTGCGCTTTTCACGCCGGAACACGGGCTCGATGGCACCGAAAAGGCGGCAGCCTACATTTCCAACCGGCGCGATCCGCTCACCGGGCTGACAGCTTTTTCGCTCTACGGCAAAACGCGGAAACCGACTCCGTCGATGTTGCGCGGGATCGACGTGATGCTGTTTGACCTGCAGGACATCGGTTCGCGGAGTTACACCTATATTTCGACGATGATCCTCGCGATGGAGGCCTGCGGCGAAAACGGAGTTGATTTTGTCGTGCTCGATCGACCCAACCCGCTTGGTGGAAATCGAATCAACGGCCCGGGAATGGAGCGGAAGTGGATCAGTTTTGTCGGGCAAATACCAGTGCCGTACTGTCACGGGATGACCGCCGGCGAGTTGGCCCGGATGACCAACGCGAAGGGCTGGAACAAGCGCCGTTGCAAGCTCATGGTCGTGCCGATGCGCGGCTGGAATCGCTCGATGAGCTGGGAGCAGACTGGCCTGCGCTGGGTCGCGACTTCGCCGAATATTCCGCAGCGGCATTCGCCCCGGTATTACGCCGCGACGGGAATTTTCGGCAGCCTGACCGGGCCAGACATCGGAATTGGGACGCGTGAGCCATTCGAGTATGTCGGAGGAAAAGGGGTTGATCCGAATTCGCTGAAACGCTATCTCGATACTCTGGAATTGGACGGCATTTCGTTCGATGCCTATCGCAGCCAGCGCAAGCCGGGCTGGGCCGGGGTGAAAGTCAAAATTCACCCGAATGCCGGAGCGGATTTGGCGGGGTTGAACCTGATTTTCATCAACGAAATCAATCGCCGACAGTCCGGAAGCCGCGATTTATTTGCGCAGACTTCGTCGAGTTCGATGAACATTTTCAACAAGGTCTACGGCAGCGAACGCCTGAAATCGGAACTGAAAAGCGGCGTCGATCCGCGCAAAATCATCGCTTCGTGGCAGCGGTATCACGAATCGTTCCGCCGGGAACGGGCACCGTATTTGTTGTATCGTTAGGAACGAGTCCGCCCGGAATCGAGCAGCTTTTGCAGCCGGGCTTTGAGGTCCTTCGCGATTTTCGGGTTGGCGTCGATCACATTGTTTTTCTCGGCCGGATCAGTCTCGAGATTGAACAGCTGAAACTGCGGCACCGGCGTGTTGTCGAGCTTCTTCTCGACGACTAAGTTCCGCGTTTTCTTCGAATCGTGGCGCTGGAGTTTCCAGTCCCCAACCCGGAATCCGTAGTTTCCGCCCTTTCCGTTATCCTGCTGGACGAGGTGATCGCGGCCTTTCGCTCCTTCTTTCCCGAGCAGGGCACCCATCACATCGAGGCTGTCGAGGAAGGCGTTTTCCGGAATTTCCTGACCCACGTATTTCGACAGGCTGGTCGCCAGATCAATTGTGCAGACAACTTCGTCCGAGACCTGGCCGGGCTTGATTTTCCCGGTCCAGCGCGTGATGAACGGTGTGCGCGTGCCGCCTTCGTAGACGCTGTATTTTCCGCCGGAAAAGTGTCCGCTCGCGCGATGATCACCAAGCTTTTCGAGTGCTTCGTCGGCGTAGCCGTCGTCCATGACCGGTCCGTTGTCGGAGCAGAAGACGAAAAGCGTGTTTTCCGCGAGGCCCTGTTCGTCGACGGCTTTCATCAACTCGCCGACACACCAGTCGATTTGAACGATGGAATCGGCGCGAAAACCGAGCCGGGTCACGCCCTGGAATCTTTCGTGCGGTATGCGCGGGACATGGATGTCGTGCGAAGCGAAGAAGAGGAAGAACGGATCGTCCTTGTTCTGGGCGATCCATTTTTTGGACTGCTTGACCCATTCGTCAGCGAGATCTTCGTCGCGAAAACGGGCTTTCATTCCGCCGGTATAGAATCCGATCCGGCTGATGCCGTTGTGAATCGTCGAATTGTGACCGTGCGTCCAATCCATTTTCAGCGTGTCGCGATGCGTAATCCCGGTTGGATGGTCTTCGCTCGGTTTCTTTCTTCCGACCCAGAGCGGGTCATTCGGGTCGAGGTTTTTGACGCGTGAGTTCTCGACATACACCTGCGGGACGCGATCGTTCGTGGTCGGCAGAAGGAAATTGTAATCAAATCCAATTTCGCGCGGCCCGGGTTTCAATTCACCGTTCCAGTCCGGTCCTTTTTCTTTCTCGCCGAGGCCGAGGTGCCATTTACCGATCACCGCGGTTTTGTAACCCGCTTTCCCCAGGACATCCGCAATCGTCGTCGTTTCGTGCGGGATGATCAGTGGGCTGCTCGGCGGAGCGATGCCGGTATTCGGCCGGCGAAAGGCGTAGGTGCCGGTCAGGAAGGAATACCTCGTCGGTGTGCAGGTCGAGGCAGAGCAATAGCCGCTCGTAAACTGGATTCCTTCGGCAGCGAGTTGGTCGATGTAAGGGGTCTCGAAGTCGTTCGCGCCGTAGCAGGAAAGATCACCGAATCCCAGGTCATCGGCCATGATGACGATGACGTTCGGCTTTTCCGCGGCAAAAACCGATGTCGCGGAGAGGGCGAAGAGAAGGCTGAAAAATCGGATCATGGCGCGAGTTTGCGCCGGAACGGCTGTGATTTCAAGCCGACGAAGGTGGGAGGGAAAATCCAATCAACCGAATTCGTTCGTTACTCCCGTTCGACTTCCGGGCGTTTCCGCTGCGAATTTGGTCCATTC
>JABDJT010000273.1 GCA_013003335.1 Verrucomicrobiales bacterium
GCGGGAAGCGGAGAATGGCGGGCCGTCGGCGGATTCCGGGGCCGAAAAGGCCGCTCTGGTGGAAATTACGAACAAGAGCATCCGGTTTTTCTGCCAGCTGCTGCTTCGCAGTCCGGAGGTGAAACGAAAATACGCCGATCATCCCACGCCGGAATTCTTCCGCAACCTGCCGGAAACCGAAATGCTTTCGATGTTGTGGCGCGGCGATTTTGATCCGGCCTCTCCGGCGAACGTGGCGGCCTTTTCGGCGACCCTTTCCCCGCCTGAACAGTCATGCGTGGCGGATTTGCTCGATTCCCCGCTGCCGCCCGAGCCCGAAAAACTGGCGGCGACCTGCCTGCAAAAGCTCCATCGGCAGAGCCTGGAAAAGCGCGAGACGGAGATTAAGGCTTTGCTCGGGGCTCAGGGTTTGGGCGCGGAACAGATTCAGGCCCTTCAGAAAGAAAAAATTGACCTGACCAAACAGCTACACGATATTCCGCGGCACTTCTCCGACTGACCCGCCCCGCGTGAACCGGGACCTGCCCCCCGAAACACACAACGCAAAAATATGGCAGAATCTGGCAGACGAAATACGAAAAAAGCCTCTCCCAAATCGGGCAAGAAGCCGACGCGTCGAAAGGACGGGCGCAAAAAAACCGCAAAAGCCGCGGCTCCGAAGGCAAAGTCACGCCGCAAACCGGCTCCAGCTGCTGCGAAAAAGAAGGTGACCGGTGCCAGGAAAACGAAGGCGAAATCCACCGTGAAATCGAAATCGAAGCAGAAGGCGACCGGGAAAAACGGATCTTCACCCGCAAAATCTGCCGCGGCTGCAACCTCCGGAATCGATTCGCCCGACGTGCAGGAAAAAGTTCGCGAGTTGATCAAACTCGCCAAGGAACAGGACTACCTGACTTTTGAAGATATCAACGAAGCTCTGCCGCAGGAAACGACCGATGCGGATATGCTGGACGAAATCATGGAGCGGCTCCGTTCCATGGAATTCCGGATCATCGACGCCTCCCAGGTCGATGACCTGAAACCGGCCAAGAAAGAAGAGGACGAGGAGGGCGACACGAAGGCGTCCACCACCGCTGACAAGCCCGAGCCGGCCGCCAAGCTCGATGTACTGGACGATCCGGTTCGGATGTATTTGAAGCAGATGGGCCAGGTGCCGCTGCTGACCCGCGAGCAGGAAGTGGAAATTTCCAAGCGGATCGAAACCGCCGAGTTGAAAGCACAGGCCATTCTCTGCCAGTTCGGGTTCGTGACCGAGGCCTATCTCGATATCGCCGATCGCCTGCAGACCGGGGCCGAGCGGTTCGACCGTGTTATCCTCGACAAGAAAGTCGAAAGTCGCGAGCGCTACATGAAAACGCTGGTCCGTCTGTGCGAACAGGTTCAGGCCGCCCGCGAGGAACTGAACGGAATTTACGAGGAACTGCGCAAGAAAAACTGTCCGAAACGGAAAAAGCTTGAGGAGCAGTGGAAAAAAAATCAGGCGACTCTGAAACGCGTCTACAACCGGTTTTACTTCAAGCAGCGGGTCTCCGAGGATTTGGTGAAAAGCGTCGAGGACGCCAGGAAAGCGTCCCGTTCCCTGCGGATCAAAGCTTCCCGCGCCAAGGATGCGAAGAAAAAGTCCGAAGCCACCCGGGCC
The DNA here is from genome assembly GCA_013003335.1 of Verrucomicrobiales bacterium. Taxonomy (GTDB): domain Bacteria; phylum Verrucomicrobiota; class Verrucomicrobiia; order Verrucomicrobiales; family DEV007; genus JABDJT01. The sequence continues at coordinate 1,640 of JABDJT010000273.1, forward strand.
CGCACCGCGTTTGAAAAAGACGTCTGGCAGACCCAGGACGAGTTCGACGAAAACACGAAGCAACTCGAAATTCACCTTGCCGAGGCCCGCAAAGCGAAAGATGAAATGGTCGAAGCCAACCTCCGGCTCGTCATTTCCATTGCCAAAAAATACACGAATCGCGGCCTGTCCTTTCTCGACCTGATCCAGGAAGGCAACATGGGCCTGATGAAAGCCGTCGAGAAATTCGAATACAAGCGCGGCTACAAATTTTCAACCTACGCGACCTGGTGGATTCGCCAGGCCATCACCCGCTCCATCGCTGACCAGGCCCGGACCATCCGGATCCCGGTTCACATGATCGAAACGATCAACAAGCTGATGCGGGTGCAGAAGCAACTCGTCCAGGAATACGGTCGCGAGCCGAGCCCGGAAGAGATCGCCGACGAGATTCACCTGCCCGTCCAGCGGGTTCGTGCTGTGCTGAAAATGGCGCAGCAGCCCATTTCCCTGCAAGCTCCGGTCGGCGACAGCGACGACACGAGTTTCGGGGATTTCATCGAGGACAAGGGCGCCGAAAATCCGAGCGACATGACTTCGATGAGCATGTTGAAAGACAAGATCAAGGATGTCCTCGACACCCTGACGGAACGCGAGCGCGCCGTTTTGGAGCAGCGATTCGGACTGGTCGACGGATACAGCCGCACGCTCGAAGAAGTCGGCAAGCAATTCCAGGTGACCCGCGAACGGATTCGCCAGATCGAGGCCAAGGCCCTCCGGAAAATGCGTCACCCCACCCGGATTCGCCAACTCGAAGGCTTTTTGGAAGTTCAAAACGTCTAAAATTTCCGAAATTTTTCGGAACTGGAGCAAACCGGCGGTGTTTTACCCGTCGAACACCTCAAGAATGAATACGCCGGAAGAACAGAACGACCCCGTTTGGGAACTTTTGAACCACGCTTCGAAAACCGAAGCCGGTCCATTTTTTTCCCGCAATGTCGTGCGTGAAATTCGCAATATGGAAGCTGAAGCAGCCGACTCTGCCGATTCCGCTGGGAGCGTCGGCTTTTTGGCCTGGCTGCGTCAGCCCGTGGCTCTGCTCGGCGGATCCATTGCAGCGATCGCGATCCTGGCAATTTCCCTGGCTCCCCCGAACGACGGCACGGATCCGGGCGCTCTCGCGGAAGTCCCCGAAGTCGAGGAAATCAATCCTGCCGAGGAATTCAACGATCTCGAGTATCTCGGCGAACTCATGGCCGTGATTGATCCCAATCAGCTCGACGACCGCGCCTTCGCTGACTTGTTCTGAGGTGTGGAACGATCAAACAGGGTTGGTTCGCCGAACAAACCCTGTTCATTCGTTTTTTGCGTCCCTCCGGAATGTGGCGTAACTTCCCCGCCCCGGGACGACGACCACGTTTTTTCTCTAAAATCGCACTAACCCCATCCGTTTTGTTGCTGCTATGCGAAAATCGTTCCTCCCCCTTGTATCCGCTTGCGTCATCCTGATCGCGATCGTGACCTTTGTCGCCTGTACCAACGTGCCCGACAGCGGTCGCAAACAGTTCAATCTCCTTTCCCCTGGAAAAGAAGCCGCTCTTGGCTTTTCCGAGTTTGAGAAAATCAAGAAACAGCGTCCCATTTCGCGGGATCCGCAATACAACGCGATGCTGCAGCGCGTCGGTGCCCGGCTTTCGAAGGTAATGCCCGTGCCGAACGCCGAGTGGGAATTTCTCGTGTTCGAGGATGATTCGCCGAATGCCTTCGCGCTCCCGGGCGGAAAAGTCGGGGTTCATACCGGCATTTTCAAAATCACAGGCAACGAAGCCGGCCTCGCCTCCGTGGTCGGACATGAAGTCGCCCACGTGGTCGCACGTCATTCTGGCGAACGTGTCAGCCAGGGCGTGGTCAGCGCCGTGGCGGTGGCAGGAGCCTCGGAATTGATCGGCCGGAAAACCGACAGCCGTGGTGCCCAGGTCGCCGGGACGACGGCCCTTGGCGGAATCGCCATGCTGCAGAACCGTGCTTTTTCGCGCCAGCAGGAACTCGAAGCCGACCAGCTCGGCGCGCTCTACATGGCCCGCGCGGGATACGATCCCCGCGAGTCCGTCGAGTTGTGGAAACGGTTTGCGGCCTACAAGGACCAGGCCGGACAGGGCGGTGGACCGGCAATCCTGAGCACGCACCCGGTCGACGAAGTCCGGATTCGTGCGCTGGAGCAGTTCATGCCGCGGGCCCTGCAGGAATACCGCCGCTGATCGCCGATGTCCGGTTCGTTCGACAAGCGGGAGGTGCGACGGCGGAATTTCGCCGCGATCCGCGAACTGGCCGACGAGCAGAAATCCGCTTTTTCCGCCGCGATTCGCGATCATTTAGCCGACTGGCCGCCGTTTCAAGCCGCCCGAACCGTCGGCGTGTATATCGCCCTTCCCAGCGAGCCGGATCTCGGGCCGCTGATCTGGAG
>JABDJT010000305.1 GCA_013003335.1 Verrucomicrobiales bacterium
CCGGACGGTTGGTCATTCCGACTCGGTGCTTGTGACCGAGCAACTCGTTGACGGCCACCGTGTGATTGAGCGCCTCCCAGCGAGACGGCGGATCCTCCGAACCTCCCGATACGAGCAGCGGACGCGGAGCCATGAGGACGTGCAATTCATGAAGGTCCCGACCGTCTTTGCGCAACTTCGGATAGAGCCCTCGCGCCGGGTTCTCGCTGGTAATCAAGCCGCGTTTCCGCCAGGGCTTGGGGTGGTAGCCCAGATACCAGGGCTCCCAGTAATTTACGCTCGGATGGGTATCGAACATGATCCCCGGATCGGATACCGCCACCGCAGCGAATTTTTCCCACAAGCAGCCGGCAAACATCGCCCATTTCCCGCCGTAGGAATGGCCGGTGACACCAATTCGCTCCGCATCCACTTCCGGACGGGCCGCCAGGACATGCCAGGCATTCGCCCCCGCGCAGGCGAGCGCGGAAAGGGGTTCGAGCTTTGCATTCTCCCGGGTCGGGTAATACAGCGCGTATGTCCGGTTGTTCGTCGTTTCCGATGTGCCGATGGAAAGCGCAACAAATCCCTTCCGGGCGAGCTGCAGGGCAAAATCACGTTGCTCATTGCCCAGGCCAATCGCGGTTTCCGGCTCGTAGTAAACCGTCACGATGCCCGGATGTTTTCCGCCGTCTTTTGCCGAATCGGGCACCAGTAGGTAGGCCGTCGTCGGCCGGTCCGGCAGCCAGTCAAAGCGGATCTTGTGCTGGTCGAACGATTCGCCTTTCCGTCGGGTCGTTTCCAGAATCTCCACCTGCGGGTTCTCATTCAATTCCGGCCATTTCCCGAGCCGATCCGTCCATTCAGCCAGCAATTCCGCCCGGCGGGTTTCCCAGTCAATCCCCGGCTTCATCGGCGACGAATAGGTTCCAAAATCGCCCCGGAATTTCGCCGGAACAGTGAAATGAGGTTCCAGGATTTTCCACGGATCATCCTGCCCCGCTGCAGCGAAGGAAAAAACGGTCACCAGGACGGCACACACAAATCGTTTCATCGGGAACCATCTCCGCAAAATCCACCGGAGCCGTCCAGCCTCAAAAGAGGCGCAAATCGATCAAACAGGTTCTGATCGCCGAACGTATCCTGTTGCTTCGTTCTACGCCAGCATGGCGAGGGAGACGACGGCGGCGAAGTACCAGCCGACCAGATTCAGCCAGAAAATCAGCCCGAAGACTACCCGCACCCAATTGCGGACCCGCCAACGGAAAATTCCGGCATTCAGAAAAATCCCAATCAGGAATACCGGCGTGGCAATCAGGATCAGGCCCCGGTGATACTCGGTCGCGATCCGGGTTCGGGCCGCATGATGAATCACTTCTCCGATCGAATGATAGCCGTAGTCCCAGTATAGCACGCCCGCAAACGGCCCGGTGTGAATCGTTACCGCATTCCAGGCGGCCTGGTCAGCCGGGAGGTTCCGCCCCCGCGAATCGGCCCAGCTTTCCTGACCCCGGATGCTGATGATAGTGAAGGTCACCACGGCGAGTGCAACGGGGATCAGGTGCCACCGCCCCAGCCGGGGAACTCGCTTTTCCGGGGTCGATTCGGACTCCATTCCGTGGTTGCGCTCAATTGTTCCCGCCCGAAAAATCGAAGATCGTGTCCGGCATCTTTTTCTGCAGGTCGCCAATGCCGGCCTCCGGAACCCCGGTGCCGCCCAGCCGCACAAAATCGACCTTCTCCAGATTTTCCAGCCCGGAAACATCCGTTACCAGCGGGCATTGAAAAAAGCTGACTTGCAGCAATTCCGGAAGCTTCGCGACGGCGGAAATGTCCGAGAGAGACTCGCAGCCACCGACATCGAGATCACCCAGACCGGCGGCGGCTTCCAACCCGTCAAGAGTGGTCAACTTCGGACAGTATCGAAAGCCGGCAAACTGTGTGACGCCGGGAGGCATGCCTTGGAGCGACGCGAGGTTTTCGCAGGTGTCGATGTGAATTTCCCGGAGTTTTTTCAATGCGGCGAAGGGTGCCAGCGTGGTCAGGTTCGAATTTCCGGCGATGCGCAGGCTAACCAGGTTTTGCAGTTTCCCGATCGTTTCGAGGTCAATCGCATCCACATTTTTCACGCTTAAAAGCTGAAGTGCCGCCAGCTTTTCCAGCCCGTCGAGATGCTCCAGCGAATGACACCCGCTCGCCTCGAGATCTTTCAGATTGGTCGTCTCCGCGAGTCCATCGATTCGCTGGAGAGCAATACAGTTTTCGACATGGATCTGGCTCAGCTTGGCGCAACCGGAGACATCGAGCGCTTTCAGGCCCGTGCAGCGACTGAGATACAGCAGGTTCAAATCCGGTAGGCCGGACAAATTAGGAACGGACTGAAGGGAACTCGAACCGCTCAAATCGAGGTTCTCGAGGGAGCGAATGGACGCAATTTCGTCAATCTCCGTCAACGCCGCACAATCCACGATCCCAATGTCCCGGAGATTTTCCAGGGTTCCGATGCCCCGGGTATCCTTCAGTTTTGGGCAGTTAAAGGCGGTCAAGACGGTCAAATCACCGAGGTTTTCGATTCCGGCGAGGGACTCGAGACCGGGCAGGAACATGAGCGCGAGCCCGGTCGCGCGAACGTTCACCGATTTCACGACGCCTGATTCGGCTTCAATTCGCCCGCCGCCGCCGGCCTCTTTCCTGATGGCGTTCCCGGCCCGCTTGATCAGCCGGGACACTTTCCGGAGATCCTTTAGATTTTGAATTTTCGAAGCCGGATTCGGAATTTCGTTTCCGTCCTTGTCATAAATCGTTCCGGAAATCGTGACGATGATATCATCAGCGATGGTGCCAATTTCCGCGCCATAATCGTTTTTAAGTTCCAGAAGGGCGGCCTTCTCCCGGGCTGCTTTTTGTCCGAACAAGAGAGCAACCGCTACGGTCGCGACGAGGATAAACAGGACGATTCGAAGGGGCGGTTTCATCTCGATTCGAATGAACAGGGTTGGTTTGACGAACGAACCCTGTCGGTTCGTTTTCAGGGATTCTGAGGCGCGGGTGTCGGCGGACCGGCGGCTTCAGGAGCCGGAGCAGGCGGAGCCGGTTCCACGGCCGGCGGGGTTCCTTTGGCGGTTCCCTTTTCCCCTCTCAGCCCTTTCAAAACTCCCTTCAATCCTTCGCCCACTTTCCGCGCGTTTTCTTCAATTACCCGTGCACCCTCCCCGACGGTGGATTCGCCAATGTTTCGAACTCCCTCGCCGGCAATACCGACGGCGGATTTCAACGCTCCGGATGTGAGGTTGGAAATTCCATCGGGAACGGATTTCAGTTCCACGTCCGGATTCGCCAGGGGGCCGCTTCCTTCGACCACGAGAACCTCTGATACCAGACCGGTGGCCAGCCCGAGCGGTCCGTCGAGATTCGCTTTCGCCTCAAAATCGGTGGTTTGCTGAGCCAGGTTGATCGAACCGTCGACTTTGATCTTGGTGCCGTCGCTTCGAATGAGCAGGTCGTTGGTCACGAGAACGCCGGACTCGATCAGGTAACTGCCCTGAAGGTTGGATTTTTCCCGGGTCCCGAAAATCGGCAGGACATTGGCGATATTTTTCTGGATGGGCCCCAGGACGGGCACCGAGTAGAGCTTTCCGCTTTCGACGCGAACCTTTCCACTCCCCTGCAGGGCAGCGAGGTTGTTTGAAACTCCCTTGCCCCGAAAATCGGCGCTCAGAAGCCCGCTCAATCCGGCGTCGGCAGTCGCACCGAGTTCTGCCAGTTTTTCCATTGGCAACATTCGCAGGACCACAGCAGCGGCAAACGGCAGACCTTGCTCTTTTGGTTTCAGGTAGCCGTTGATGTCGAGATTCCCACCGAGAATTTCCGCCTGGAAGCTTTCCGTGTTCAGGGTTTCGCCCCGCAAGGTGACACGGCCGTCCAGTTCGCGGACCGGCACTTTTTTTCCACCGGTGGCGACAAAAAAACCATCCCAGTGCTGGTAATCCATCACGAGTGTGCTGGCCCAGAAGTCAGCCGTATTCACCACGCCATTCAGGCTCAGGTCGGGATTACCGACAAACTCAATGGGCTGGAAGGTTTTTTGAATTTCCGGATCAAACTGCGCAGCCAGGTCGATGAGATTCGCTGTGGACGTCAGCGATTCGATGTTGATCGTATCGCGCTCGAGCAGGATCTGCATTCTGCCGGAAACCGTGCCTCCCTGATAGCCAAGCTTGGTATCGAGCAATTCGATGACACCGAGTTTCTGGCTGTAATCGAACGTGATGTCCGCAAAATCGAGTGGCAGATCTTTCCATGTGAAGCTCCGGCCTGAGAGCTTGCCGCTTGCATGAAGCGAAGTTTGATCGGCAGTGTCGAGGCTGACGTTGACTCGTAAAAGGGGGTTCTTGCCACTTTCGCTCGAGGTAAAAACGACCTGCTCCATCGCAGGTTCAAGAAACGCAAAATCGAGGACCGGACCTTCGGTCACATTCCCGGCATCGGAAGCAGCATCAGTCGGCACGGCCGGATCTGTCGAAGCCGGTTCGGGGAGATTGATCATCCCTTCGATATCGAAATCGAGGCCGTTCACGGTGCCTCGCAGCCGTTTGATCGCCAGCTTTTCCCGCGTCGCGAACAAGTTGGCGCGCATATTCAAAATTGTGCAGACTTCCTCCCCGCCGCTATAGAGCGCAGCGTCCGAGCCATCCATAGTCACTACGGCTTGCAGTCCCTCTGCTGATCGGGTTGAGAGAAACCGCCAGACATCGAGATCGACTCCGAAATTTCCAACCTCCAGCACCTTTTGCTCTTTCGCCTCGCTGGCGAAAATCTTTACCCCGGACAAAACGAGGCCGCGCGGGAAAATCCATTTTCGATCTTCATAATCGAGATGAATCCCCTCACTGGCGAGCTTTCCAACCG
>JABDJT010000320.1 GCA_013003335.1 Verrucomicrobiales bacterium
CACGTGGAATGGTCGGGCGGCGATCCGTCAGAACCGGCCGGGTCAGCAGAGCTTCGCCTGTTTTTTTACACCAGGGGAAAGGGAACCCGGGATGTGGAACTCGTCGATTTGATGGTGATGCATGAGCCGGGAATATCCGGCCGGCGCGCCTTCGCGTTCAACTTGCCGGAGGGAGCGCCGCCTTCATTCTCGGGTCGGCTCGTTTCCGTGATCTGGGCCCTCGAATTTCACTTCGACGGCGAGGTTACCGAGCGCTTTGAATTTTTCGTGTCTCCGACCGGTCAGGAGATCGATCTTTATGCTCACGGCGGCGATGATTTGCCGAAATACTCCGATTTCAGTTTCGGCAGTAGTCGAAAAAAGAAAGAAAAGTGGGGAAATCGAATCAACAGGGTCTGATCGTCGAACGAACCCTGTTGGAACGGTTCAGGCGTAGATAGGCTCTCCCTGAGCCGCCTGATCAACGTCCTCCTGTGGACGCGGTAGAAATTCTCCCTCGTGGTATTGATCGAACTGCTCCAGGTAGTTCGGGTGAGCTCCATTGATCACCGCGAATTCACGGCTGACCCGGGGTGCAGAAACACTGGCTTTGGCGCGAAACCATCCGGAGATCAAGACCAGCAGCGATCCAGCTGAATAAAACGGAAGACTGATGGACGGGGCCATGTTGTTCAGGGTGCCAAACACTCCAACGCCCCAAATCGAAGCGCCGATTGTCAGACTGGACCAGGTGAGCAGTGCACCGTGGCGAAGACGTTTTAACGATTCGCGCGTCAATCCGACCCGGAGGCGGGGGCGTTTTCCCCACCACGTGCCCGGGTTCTCGGCGTCCCTCAACGGGATCCGATGGCAAACCTCCGATGGCTCGTTCGTAAGAATGCAGCGATCGAGCGGAAGCGATCCCTGATTTTCGATGCAAATGGATTCTCCGTCCGCGTAGACATATTTGGAATCGGGTGAAAGCGGGGAGTAGTTGGCTGGCGGGGCAGCATGGAGTTCGGTTCTCGCTTGTAAACCGACTGCGACGGTGTCGCGGCTGAGAAGCGGATTCTCCTGCAAAGGTGGATTACTGGTCATGGATCTCTCGGTGTTTGATGCTTGGCTGTGTTGTGTCGTGTGTTCCATGCGGATCTCGTCAAAATCGGGGAATTAACGGGCAATATTCCCAAAATAACCGCATATAATATAAATATTATAATAACCAGAAAAAAATGTCCAGCCTATTTTTCGCGCTTTTTTGGGCCGGAAGGTCCTGAAAATCAGGCCTATTCGGAAATTCGGGCCACAGGGGTGACCTCTTCGTTCCGTCCTTCACCGCTGACCTCGGCGAGAATGATGAGTTTGTACTCAAACTCAGCGATCCTCCCGACGCTTTCGATCCGGCGCAGCGTATTCTCCAGCGTGACGTTCGGATTGACCCGCTCCCATTCGTCGTTCGACAATCCCAGCACGGCACGGACCTCGTCCTCGTTTTCGAATACGTAGTCGTCTTCGGTGCCGACGATCCCGTCGCCACCATTCCGCGCCTGCTCAAATTCGCGGGCGGAGTCGGGGGAAATCTGAAAAAAGGCCTCCAGGAGATCTCCCGGCGCAGAATTTACGTCGATCAATCCATCACTGTGCAGCGTGAAATAGTCGCGCCACAGCGGATTGATTCGCGCAACCTGATCCATTCCGCGCACCAGCAACATTTCTTCAAGCGAGGTAAACGGGCGGTTGAGCGGATATTCCGGAAAGTTCAGAGTGGCGTAAAATTCGGACTCAGCACCGTTCGTGCGCGTTTCCCGGTCGTCATCCATCCAGTCAGCCAGCGATTCCGCGGCAATCGCGGCTGTCGAAGCATCGACGCCCCAGCGAATAAACAATTCCTGAACGGTTTCGAGGATGATCTGGTCATCGATCGAATTAATCAGGATCCGGCCGCCCTCGGTGGTGATTCGTACCTCGTAGGACCGGCCATCACCGAAATCCTTCCGCAAAGCCGGATCACCGGCCTGCACGTTCGGATGCATTGCTACAGCCGAACCGGATTCAGCCAGCAATTTCGCATGGAATCGGCTCCGTTCGTATTTGCTGTCGATCCAGGAATATTGCGTCACCTCGGCGAGGCCGGCCACGATGACGATCAAGATTGCGATCACGGCCAGCACGAGCATCAGCGCGTAACCCCGCTGGCCCTGTCGTTTTTTCTGCTGGAAATGAATTTTCACGAATCTCGAATGAACAGATTACGAATTAGTTTCCGGAGCCACCACCTCCGCCACCACCAGGTCTACCTCCTCCACCACCCCCGGGCGGACCGCCTCCGCCACCACCGGGCCTACCTCCGCCGCCACCGGGTCCACCTTTAAAACCGCCACCTGGTCTTCCCCCGCCGCCTTTGAAGCCACCACCACGTCCGTCGCCGCCGCCACGTCCTCCATCACGCCGGAAGTCGCCACCACCGCCGGGCGGACTGCTGCCGGAACTGGCTGGCCTGTCGCTTACGGCAGAGGTGCTGCCGGTGGTGTTTCCGCCGGAATTGTTCGCAGTATCGGCGGCTTGAGCGTCCGGCGGTTCGGTCAAGTGATCCGGGACGTCAATTACGGTTCGCAGGGGAAGGGGCCGGTAGGGATCGGTCATGGCCACTTCCAGGAGGGGCGGAAGCCGGTCAGCTTCGCTCCATTCCGTGAGCCATTCGTTCCGATCATCATCCCAAAACCGAAAAGTGAGGGCCGTGACGTAATCAAGCAGAGGCAGCCAGTACCGTCCCTGTTCGTCCTGTTCAAGAAATCCGTCATCGCCGCCGACACGAAAGGCCATTCCGTCGCCGTCTTCGTCATTCGGCGCGAAATCCTCCCGGCTGATCGCGATTTGGTAATATTGCATGCCGTCCGCGAGCGGGAGATCGGGGCGTATGGCATCTTCGGGCTGCGGACGCACGCCGATAGTGGTGTCGCCTTCGCCTACCCCTTTTTCGCCGAAGGAAAACGCAGTTGTGGCATCCACGATTTTGATTTCGTAAAATTCGGTCCCCGTTCCGCTTGGGGGCACCACTTCAATCCGTCCTTCAGCTGGCATGGATTCAATCGTCTGGCTCAGCAAAGCAATAAACCGGGAGACTTCCTCGTCCCGCTGATCGGTCTCCCGAATTTCGCCGGCGGACATTCCGGCGCGGTAGAGGATCATGAAAATCGAGCCGGATATGCCGGCAAGAATCACCATCGACACGACAACTTCGAAAAGCGAAAAACCGCTGTTTCGTTTCCGCTGGAAAATTTGCTTTCTCATCGTCCCTGCCGTTCCTCCGGTTGGTAGACGAAAATCTCAGCCGTTTCGACCTGCTCGCCGCCGTCGTCGTCCCACGTTGCAGTGACCTTAACCTTGTACATGTCCTCGAGCGCTTCGCCGTCGACGTTGGAAAGGTTCGCGTCTTCGACGGTCGTCGCATAAGTCACGGCCAGGTTTTCGTCGAACACTTCCATCGTCATTTCATTGACCGGCCGGTGTTTCACTTCGGTCAGCATCGATTCGATGCCGTATTGAATCAGCCGGTCTTTTGCAAAGGCAGCGGAGCCTTCGCCGATCTGGCCGAGTTGCACGACAATTCCGGTGACGGCGATGGCAAAGACGGTGATGGCCATCACGACATCGAACAGCGCCCAGCCCTGTTGATTGGAATCCTGAACCCTGGTTGGCCTCATTCCACCCATCCTTTCTCCGATTTCACGTCGCCGGTCAGCGGGTGGAATTCCACCTCGAAAAACGCGTTGTCTGCCTCGATTTGAATTCGCATGGGCTCACACATCCCGGACGGTTGAAACACCCATCGTTTGAATTGCCCACTGGTCATGTCGATCCAGTCGGTGTCACCGTAGAAGCGGAGCCGGTACGCATAATTCTCCGGCAGTTCGTAGGTCATTTGAAACTGCATCCCTTCCCGGGCCTGTTGCAGTTTTTGTTGGGTGGCAGTCAGTTCCGAACCGGCGTTCATGTCGACCGCCCGTTCGGCAGAGGCATCGATGATTTCCTGCTGCTGGCGGAGCAACTCGATTTCCTGCCGGAGCATTTCGAATTCTTCCGCTTTGCCGTAAGGGTTGAAATATCGGGCTGCGTAAAAGCCGCGGTAGTCGAATGCAATTTGATACGGGCGCTGCTCGGCAATGGCGCGCGCACGCGTTTCGCGGATCATGGCAACCAGTTCCCGAACCGGTTCGCGGGCACGCTGCTCGTCCTTGATCAAATCCACGGCCGGAATGGCCAGGCCGGCCAGGATTGCCACGACAGTCAGCGCGATGATCAGTTCGACCAACGTAAATGCTGCTTCAGGTTCGCGGCGATTTCCAGTCCGGCGCATCATTCAAACCTCACTCCGGCGCTTCCGCCGACCAGTTTCCAATGTCATCCGTTTCGTCTTCGACATTCTCACCCATCGACCAGAGATCGTATTTCTTGCCGCTCCGCTGGCCGGGGCTTTTGTATTGATAGGGATTACCCCATGGGTCGATCAGCGCCTTCTGGTCTTCGAGGTAGGGACGCCAGCGGGCGGGAACCGGTTCACTGGTGGGACGCTCGACCAGTGCCATCAACCCCTGTTCTTCGGTCGGCGGGCGATCATAGTTGTTTCGGGCGAAGCCCATGATCGCTGTTTTCAGCGCGCCAATGTCGTTTTCGGCCCGCTGATATTTCGCGTCGTCAATGAAGCCAACCACCATGTAAATGCTGGAGCCGGCCAGGATTCCGATGATCGTCAGTACGATGACGAGTTCCACGAGGGTGAAAGCCGCCGAGGCTGCGCGTTGTTTCAAGTGGTTCAGTTTTTTCATGTATTTCCAGGTTTAGAAAATTGAGGTTGGGACGAATCAACAGGGTTGGTATGGCGAATAAACCCTATTGGTTCGTTTTAGTTGCCGTTCACCGGTTCCGGATTCCGGCCATCGATCCGAAGATCGTGGTGATAATCGAGTATGCCACAAGTCCGACGATGATGGCCATGAAAACCAGCACGATGTTCGGCACCAAACTGGTTAGTCGGCTGATGCGCACATCAAGGTCTTCGTCGTACTTCTTTGCCGCTTTCTGGAAGGCTTTGCCGAGTTCACCGGTTTGTTCCCCGATCGCGATCCGGTCGACCAGTTGCGGGGGAAAAGTCCCGCTTTGATCCATCGTCTTGGCCAGGGAAGTGCCTTCACCGACATCGGCCACGGCTTTTTCGAGGTGCTTCTTCACAAATACGTTGGTCGTGCCGCGCGTGACGAGCCTCAGGCTGTTCAACAGCGGGACACCGTTGTTCACGAGGTTGGACATGGTGTGGCAAAACTGCGCGTAAAAACGGCCGGCCACCACCGGACCGAAGGCCGGAATTTTCATCTTGAAAGAATCCCACCACATCCGTCCGCCGGGAGAAGCAATGAACGCGCGGAACAGGATGACGATCATCGTAAAAATGATCAACAACAGCCACCACCAAGCGCCCATGAAATCCGTGAACTTGATCAGGATTTCTGTCACCAGCGGCAAATCCTGATCCGTTTTCTGCATTAGCTTGGTGAGCTGGGGCATCAGCACTGTGCTGAAAACGAAAAGCAATGCGATACAGCCGAACACGAGGCCGGCCGGATAAATCATTGCGGTTACGGTCCGGCGGTTCAGGTCATACAGCTGTTTCAAGTTCGCAGCCAGCCGGCGCAAAATGTCGGTGAGGGAGCCGCTTGCCTCGCCGGCGGCGATCAGGTTCCGGTAGAGGTCATCGAATGACGGTGATGCCTTTTTCAACGCCTGCGAAAATTTCGTGCCTTCCCGGATTTCATCGCGCAGCGTGGCTGCCGCCACCTTCAAGGATTTGTCCTGTTGCCGGTCACTTAGAATGCGAAGAGCCTGTTCGAGTTGCAGACCGGCATCCAGCAAGTCTGCCAACTCCTCCGTGAAAAGGATGAGCTGAGTCCGCTTCAGTTTAACCGGGGTGCCGGCGGCAATTTCCGTCCGGGATTTTGACTTTCCGCCGACTTTCCCGTCTGCGGATTCTTTCACCAGGACGGGCACCAGCGACTTCGATTCCAACTCGCGGTACACTTCCGCCTTGTTGCGCACAGCAAGATTCCCCGTGACTTTTTTTCCGGAGGTATCGATGGCGGTGTATGCAAATGCGGGCATGCGTTTCTGGTCCGTTTCGGGGGCAGTGTAGCTTAAACCCGCAGAAAACGGATTGGTTTTTCTGGCGTCATTGTTTCACGCCAAAATTGCGAAAAAAGAGGACGATTTCGCCTTACGGTGCTGCCGATTGTGCCAGCGCGATCATCGAGAGCAATCCTGCGAGGCCAACTGCAATTGCCGTCGCGATTCCCACCGCCCACCAGCGGTTGCCAAGAAACCTCCTTGTCCGGAACGCGATCATCCACCACACCAAGTTCGTCAAAACAGGCATCGCAATGCCCCAGCCCAGCAAGGTGGTTTCGTCCGGTTTCTCGTGGGAACGGACCGAGATGAAATTCATCACGCCGTACACCGCCATCACGACGGCCCAGACGATCCAGATGACGCGGCGGGAATTCATGCGATTGGGTAACCGCATTTCTGCAGTTCGGCAGGTGGATTTTTTCGCGAAACGAACCAACAGGGTTGGTTCGCCAATCATACCCTGTTCATTCGAAAAAGTGATGCTTAAAGCTGTGTCCAAATCCCGCTGTTTCAGCCGTTTGACACGTGCCTGCACTCGGTTATGATTCCGCCCGTTTCGGGCGGAACCGTCCGGCAAATCGATTCGATTTCACAGATCCAAAACCAATCCACTGATAGTCATGGCTACCAAAAAGAAATCCGCAGCGAAAAAGAAAACTGCGGCCAAGAAAAACCCCAAAATGGTCTATTTTTTCGGCGACGGAAAAGCGGACGGCAACGGCAAGCAGAAAGCGCTGCTCGGCGGTAAAGGCGCCAACCTCGCGGAAATGGCGCTCATCGGCCTGCCCGTCCCCGCCGGCATGACGATCACCACGGAGGTCTGCACGCACTACTATGAAAACGGCCGCAAATGGCCGGCGGATCTGCAAAACCAGATCGAAAAGAACATCGCCAAGATCGAAAAGGCGATGGGCAAAAAATTCGACAACCTCGACAACCCGCTGCTTCTCTCCGTCCGCTCCGGCGCACGCGAATCGATGCCGGGAATGATGGACACGATTCTAAACCTCGGCATCAACGACAAGGTCGTCGAGTCTTTGGCCGAAACCACGGGCAACCCGCGTTTCGCGTGGGACAGCTACCGTCGATTCCTCCAGATGTACGGCGAAGTCGTCATGGGCGTCGAGCAGCACGCCAATGAACACGAAGATCCGTTCGAGGCGATCATCGACAAGCAAAAGACGAAAGCCAAAGCGAAAGACGACACGGATCTCTCAGTCGATGATTTGAAGAAAATTGTCGAAGCTTTCAAAAAGCTCATCAAAAAGCGCACCGGGAAAAATTTCCCGCAGGACCCGATGGCCCAGCTCAAGGGTTCGGTGAACGCCGTTTTTTCCTCTTGGCAGAATGACCGCGCCAAGGTTTACCGCCAGAAGTACGGCATCCCCGCCGAGTGGGGCACGGCCGTGAACGTCCAGGCGATGGTCTTCGGTAACACCGGGAAAAAATCCGGCACAGGCGTGGCATTCACGCGTGACCCCGCCACCGGCGAAAACGTGTTTTACGGCGAATACCTCATCGATGCCCAGGGCGAAGACGTCGTGGCCGGTGTGCGGACGCCGAAGCAGGTAAAGCAGATGAAAAAGGATCTGCCGAACTCCCACAAGGAGCTGATGAAAGTCCGCGCCATCCTGGAAAAACATTTCCGCGATGTGCAGGACATCGAGTTCACTGTAGAGCAGGGCAAACTCTGGATGCTCCAGACCCGGAACGGAAAGCGGACCGGTTTTGCGGCGGTGAACATCGCCGTCGATATGGTCAAAGAACGCCTCATCACGAAGGAAGAGGCACTCAAACGCATCCCCGCCGAAGATTTGTCGCACCTCCTCGCTCCGGTGTTTGACGCTGCAGCGGAGAAAAAAGCGAAAGCTATCGGAACCGGTCTTCCCGCCGGCCCCGGTGCCGCTTGCGGAAGGATTTACTTTACTGCCGAGTCCGCCGTCGCGGCTGCTGCTAAAGGCCAGCAGGTCGTCCTCGTTCGGCGGACCACTTCGCCGGAAGATTTGCGCGGCATGATTGCTGCGGAAGGTATTCTCACCACAGAAGGTGGCGCGAGCTCACACGCGGCACTGGTTGCCCGCCAGATGGGTAAAATCTGCGTGTGCGGTGCTCACGGCATGTCGATCGATTACGGCAAGAAAACGTTGACCGGTGATGACGGCAAGAAGCTGAAGGAAGGTGATTACCTTTCCATCAACGGATTCGTCGGAAAAATCTACGCCGGCGAGCTGAAGACGGCCGATTCACAGGTCATCAAGGCACTGCTGGAAAACAACGCCGCTGCGAAGCGGTCCGCGACCTACAAGAAATTCGCCGACCTCATGACCTGGGCGGACAAACACCGCAAACTCGGTGTCCGAACCAACTCCGACACGCCCGGCCAGGTGAAAAACGCCATCGCATTCGGCGCCGAAGGAATTGGCCTGACCCGAACCGAGCACATGTTCTTCGAAGGCAACCGGATCGACGCCGTGCGTCAGATGATCCTCGCCGAAGACGAAGCCGGTCGCGCGAAGGCGCTCAAGAAATTGCTGCCGTATCAGAAAAAGGATTTCGCCGGCATTTTCGAAGCGCTCGACGGCCGTCCCGCTACGATCCGTTTGCTGGATCCGCCGCTGCACGAATTCATCGGCACGATGACCCCGAAGCAGATTGGTGAATTAGCCAAAAAGCTGAAAGTTTCCCCGGCCTTCATCAAGCGCCGGATCGAAGAGCTTCACGAAGAAAACCCAATGCTCGGACACCGCGGTTGCCGTCTCGGCATCGTTTACCCCGAGGTCACGAAAATGCAGGCCACTGCGATTTTTGAGGCTGCCGTTGAGGTTTCGAAAAAGAAGAAGAAGGGCAAAAACATCAAGGTGCTGCCTGAAATCATGGTCCCGCTCGTCGCCTACGCGAAAGAGCTGGAGCTTCAGAAAGCTGTGATCGACGAGGCTGCCAAGGAAGTCCGCGAAAAACACGGTCTCAAAGCCAGCCAGCTGAAATACCAGGTCGGAACCATGATCGAGATTCCGCGCGCCGCTCTGACCGCCGACGAAGTCGCCGAGCACGCCGAGTTCTTCAGCTTCGGAACCAACGACCTGACCCAGACCGGCCTCGGTCTCAGCCGGGACGATTCCAGTTCCTTCCTGCCGATGTATCAGGACGCCGAAGTTCTCAGCAACAACCCCTTCGCCCAGCTTGACCAGACGGGAGTCGGTCAGCTCGTGGAAATCGGGGTTGAAAAAGGCCGTCAGACCAAGCCGAAACTCAAGATCGGTATCTGCGGTGAGCACGGCGGTGATCCCGATTCCGTGAAATTCTGTCACCGCACCGGCCTGAATTACGTCAGCTGCAGCCCGTTCCGCATCCCGATTGCGAAACTCGCCGCCGCCCAGGCAGTGCTGGAGGAGAAGTAGTCTCCCGGACAAAATCTTCGAAGCGGGCAGTTGGTGAACACCGGCTGCCCGTTTTTCGTGTTGAATCTCACTCTCACATCCGCTCCGTCGTCCGAATCCCGAGCAATCCGAGGCCGTGTTTCAGGACCCGGCTGGTGAGTTCGCAAAGGGCGAGGCGGGTGTCGCGGACGGCGCCTTCGGCGCGGAGGACGGGACAGGCTTCCCAGAATTTGTGGTAGGTGGTGGCCAGCTCGTAGAGATAATTGGCCAGCAGGTTCGGGCGAAAATCCTCGAGGACAGTCGGCAGGGATTCGCCGTACTGCATGAGTTTCAGAGCGAGGTTTTTTTCGGCCTGCTCGGTCAGGGAAATTTCGGCTGCGCCTTCGAATTCGTTGCCGAGCTTCCGGAAAATCGCGCGGGTGCGGACATAGGCGTTCAACAAATACGGGGCGGTGTTGCCTTTCAGCGCGAGCATGGTGTCCCAGTCGAAAATGTAATCGGTCATCCGGAACTGGCTCAGCTCGGCATATTTGATCGCGCCGATGCCGATCGTGGTGGCGATCCCGGCCTTGTCTTCGCCGGAAAGATCCGGGTTCTTTTCCTCGACGATTTTTCGCGCGCGCTCGATTGATTCGTCGATCACGTCGATTAGTCCGACCGATTCCCCGGTCCGGGTTCGGTACATCTTACGGTCTTTTCCGAGGATGCTGCCGAAGGGAATGAATTGCAGATCGATATCCTGCCCGCGGCGTTTCGCGATTTCGAAAATCTGGTCGAAGTGGAGTTGCTGGGGCGCACCGACGACATACCAGGCGGCGTCGGCCTTCAGATTTTCGATCCGGTGATCGATCGTGGCGAGATCAGTCGTGGCGTATAAAAATCCGCCGTCGGTTTTCTGGATCAGGGCCGGTTGCGGCACCCACTCGTCGTTTTCGTTTTTCAGAAACGGATCCTCTTTCTCCGGACTGGAACCGTCGGAGAACACGACGATCGCTCCGTCGGATTCGGTGGCGATGTTTTCGGCGATCAGTTTTTCGACAAGTGGGCCGAGGTGATCGTTGTAAAAACTTTCGCCGAACCAGTGATCAAATTCGATGCCGAGCAGGTCGTAAATTTTCTGGAGCCCGTTCTTGGAAAGCTCGACGCAGGTCTGCCAGATTTTCCGGTTTTCCTCGTCGCCCTGCTGGAGCTTCACGAGCTCGTTCCGGCATTCCGCGGCGATGGCATCGTCGTCCTTCTGCTTCTCGTTCACTGCTTTGTAAACGCGGACAAGTTCTTCAAGCGGTTCTTTTTCGAGCGCATCCTGATCGAGCAGATTTTTCCAACCCCACAGGATCATACCAAACTGCGTGCCCCAGTCGCCGATGTGATTGTCGGTGATGACATCGTGCCCAAGAAACCGGGCGATGCGTGCAAGGGCGTCGCCGAGAAAGGTGCTTCGGATGTGGCCGACGTGCATCGGCTTGGCGACGTTCGGTGCCGAGAAATCGATTACGACCCGCTGTGGGTTTTCGATTGGTTCCACTCCGAGTTGATCCGTGTCACTGATCAATTTCGTCAGCCGCGATTCGAGACAATCAGTTGTGAGCCGGAAATTGATGAAACCCGGGCCGGCGATTTCGGGCGTTTCACACAAGTCGGAACCATCAAAACTCTCTACAATCTCCGTTGCCAGCTCACGGGGATTTTTCCCGACCTTCTTCGCCAGCACCATGGCCGCGTTGGCCTGGTAATCGCCAAATTGCGGGTTGGTCGCGGCGCTGACCTCAAGATCGAGATCGTCCGGGAGATCATCGGCGATACTCGTTTTCGCGAGCGCGTCGAAAAGGCGACCCTGGAGAAGCTGGGAAAAGGTTTCGGCCATGTGAGGCAGGGAATTTGCCCCCTTGGCGCATTACTTCAACCGCCAAACTTCGACGACGCGGTTCGGGGAGAGCCGACCGGTGCTGAAACGTGTCGTCTGGCCGAAATAAATCCCCTCGATTTGATCCGAATTTCCGAGTTCCCCGGCGATCTGCTTGCCGACGTTCGATGCCCGCTGGCTGGAGAGTCGGTAATTCGTTTCATTGCTGCCGTCTGTGCTGGCGTATCCGACAATTAGGAATTTTGCACCGTCTCCGGATTCTTCGAGCAGGTTTTTGATCCGCGCTTTTTCCGCTGCTGAAATGAAATCGCTGCCGGAACGGAACGGGATTCGGAGGGCCGGCTCGGCGTCGCCGCTGTTGGTGATTTCTTTATAAAGTCGTTCGCGAGAACCAGGGGTGTCGGCTGCGCTTTTCAATTTGTCGAACAACACTTTTCCTTCCGCGCTGAGCTGATTGGAATCATTCACAAGGTTCGGCAGGTCCAGCTTCGGCAAACCGGCCGCGCCGCCGTTGTTGTTCCCGCCAGCGGGAGCGGCTGCCATCTGTTGTTTCAATGCGGTGAGTTGTTCGGCGGTATCGGCTGCTTTTTTGGCTTCGTCTGCGGCCTTTTTCTCTGCGGCTTCGAGCCGGGTACGGAGGCGCTTCATTGCGTCCGGCCCGCCCGCGACCATATTCTTCCTGGCCTCGGCCAGAGCTTTGGCGTCGTCCTCTGATCTCTTTTTCAGGGCATCGAAATCGGCCTTCAGCTTTTTCACGGCCGCGTTGGCTCCGGCACCCATATTTTTTCGCGCTTCGGCGAGTGCTTTGGCGTCTGCGTCGGCTCTTTTCTTCAGCGCACCAAACTCAGTTTGCAGCTTTGTCATGGCTGGTCCGCCGCCTTCCGCGAGCTGTTTCTTCGCGTCCGCCAGGGCTTCAGCATCGGCTTCCGCTTTCTTTTTGAGCGCCTCAAAATCCGCTTTCAGCTTGCCGGTGTTACCGGACTTCGCGGCCATATTTTTCGTCAACTCGATTTTCTCCTGTCCCAGTTCGTTCAGCTTTACCTCCAGGTTGGTGATTCGATCTTTGAGTTTCCCGGATTCCACTGCGGCCGCATTCATTTTCCCCTTTAGAGATTCGGAGGCTTCGCGAGCGGTCGTCAACTTCTTGGTGAGTAATTCATTGTCGATCCGGCTGGCGTCGAGATCGGTTTTCACGCCGGAAAGCTGGGATACCCGGACTTTCAATTCCCGAATTTCCTCACGGGCTGCGGCGAGTTCGGATTCGATTGTTTGATTGACCGCAGTAACCGATTTCAAGGCAATCGCGTCCTGCTTCATGGCTGCCAATGTTGCATCTGCGGACAAGGCGGCAGCGGTTGCATCCTCCGACTGATCCGCTTTGAGCTCATTCAGCTCCTTTTCGGACTCCTCCAGGCGGGCTTTCGTTAGGCGCAATTGTTCCTCCAACTCCCCGGAATCAGCGACTTCCGGATCATCATCCCCGGGCTGGATTGCGGTCACTGCGCCGGAAATGGGATCGATCGGTTGATTGATGCGATCATCATCCGGGTTTTCCGGGCCAAGACCGTATTTTCCGGAAAACAGCCAGCCCGTGAAGCAAAGGGCAGCCATCCCCAGCAAAACTGCGAAAACTGTGGCCCCGATTTCGTTTCGTCGTTTCTCGTCCATCATTCGTGCGGTGTTTTGGATGACCTGTCTCCTGGTTCAGACCCCGGCTGGACCGGGAAAGTCACCGGCGAGACCTTCCCGGGGCAAAATCCGGGCGATTTTCTTTGAAACACCGCGCGGGCGCGAGGCCCGACGGATCAGCCTTTGACCAGATAGGTAAAGCCGACGGCACCGAGCAGCAAAAATGCGACCGCAACAAGGATTCCAAAGAAAATACTCATGGCGCCGAGTCTAGGCAGGGAAGATCAAATTTCCAATTAGTTTTTTGGGGCGGAGAGCGACGACGGTTTCGAATCAACAGGGTTGGTTTGGCGAACGAATCCTTTTGATTCGTTTTTGCGCAATTGTTGGAATCGCTTGCCTTTTTGCCTCCGGCGCGAAATCATCCGACGTAACTGTTTGCACCCTCATGATCAAATTTCTCCACACTCGCATCCGTGTCTCCGACCTCGATGAGACGATCGCATTTTATGAAAAACTCGGCTTTCAGTTGACCCGCCGGACGGATAAATCACCGGCTGGAAATCAGCTGGCATTTCTCGAACTGGAAGGCAGCGATCATTTCCTCGAGCTTTGTTATTCGCCGGATTTCGAGGTGAAATTTCCGGAGGATCTCATGCACACGGCCGTCGGGGTCGGCGATATCATGGGGTACTGCGACAAGCTGGAAAACGACGGGATCGAGATCTGGCCGGAGGATTGGCGGGAAGCGTTTCCGTCCGGCGCGAAATCGAAAATGGCATTCGTGACGGATCCAGACGGCTACGAGGTGGAAATCCTCGAGCGGGATTTCACCGGCGCGAAAAAGGCGGAGGATGGAGTGCTTGATTCCTGAACGCCATGATCGTCGGTTGCCCCAGGGAAGTGAAAAAACAGGAAAGCCGGGTGGGCCTGACGCCGCCCGGGGTGGCGCAGCTGGCGCGACGGGGATTGAAAGTCGTGGTGGAAACCGGGGCTGGATTTGGAGCCGATTACGCGGACGAGGAATACGAGTCGGCCGGAGCGGAAGTGGTCGATCGGGCGTCCGAAGTATTTGAGCGGGCGGATTTGATCGTAAAAGTGAAAGAACCGCAGCCCGAGGAAATCGAGATGTTGCGGGAAGGACAGACGCTTTTCACCTACCTGCACCTGGCGGCGGACAAAAAGCTGACGGAAGACTTGATTAAAACCGGCGTGACAGGGATCGCCTACGAAACCGTCGCCATCGGCCACCGATTGCCGCTGCTGGAACCGATGAGCGAGGTGGCAGGTCGGATGGCAGTGCAGGTTGGCTGCTATTTTCTTGCCAAGCACGAGGGCGGACGCGGAACGCTTCTCGGTGGTGTGCCGGGCGTGCTGCCGGGACGGGTCTTGATCATCGGCGGCGGAACAGCCGGAGTGAACGCCGCGAAGATGGCAACCGGGATCGGTGCGGAGACGACGATTTTGGAAATCAGCAGCGAACGCATGACCTGGCTCGACACCGCCATGCCGATGGCGCGAACCCTGTATTCCAGCGAATCGGCGCTGTTTGATTCGCTGTCGCGGACGGATTTGCTGATTGGAGCCGTCCTCGTTCCGGGCGCGAAAGCACCGAAACTGGTAACCCGCGAAATGTTGGCGACGATGAATCGCGGGACGGTGGCGGTTGATATCGCAGTGGATCAGGGCGGTTGCATGGAAACGACCCGCCCGACGACTCACGAAGATCCGGTGTTCGTCGAGGAAGGGGTGACGCATTACTGCGTTGCCAATATGCCCGGGGCTTACGCACGAACCTCCACCCAGGCTCTCACCAACGTAACACTTCCCTATGCTCAGCTATTGGCGACGGAAGGCCTCGCCGGTGCGTGTGCACGGCATCCCGAACTGGTCGGCGGGATCAATTGCCAGGACAGAAAACTGACGTGTCGGGAGGTTGCGGAGGCGCATGATTTGACCTGGGAAGTTCCCGTTTTGGATTGAGAGCGAAACGAACGAACAGGGTTGGTTCGATGAACAAACCCTGTTGAATCGCTTTTCACTGACCCGACCGCAGGGGATGATATTTCCGCATCCACGGATCCGCCTGCTTTTCGAGGCGTTCGGCCAGTTCCTCGATCATGTCATCGCGGATTTTTTGAATCTCCGGGTCGTCGGATTCGATCAGGTTTTTCGATTCCCACGGGTCGGATTGTAAATCGTAAAACTCGAGTTGAGGGCGATGCAGAAACGCGTCGATCGTCCGATTCCCGATCGTTTTTGAGCCGCTGGCGCGGTTCTCCACCCAGGTGCGGCGCTGAACGGTGTCGATCGGGAGCGGGTATTCGGCCCGCCAGATGATGTTCCAAATCAGCTTGTAGCGCGTGCCGCGCAGGGTGCGCATCGGGTAATGCGCGAAGACATCATGCCCGACGTGGCTGAGCAGCGCGCCATCCCAACCTTCCGGATTCTCGCTTTCCAGGATCGGGAGAAAACTGCGTCCGTGAAGCTTTTCGGTGCCGTCGAATTTGGTTCCGGTCCAGTCGAGGATTGTCGGGGTGAGATCGGTGAATGCGACCAAGCCCTGATTCACGATCCCTGATTTTTTGGCTTTCGGATTTCGCACGATGAACGGCACGCGAACGCCCGGTTCGTAGTGCGTGCCCATCGCGCCGGGCTCGGAGGTGCCGTGATCGGCGATAAAAATCACGAGCGTGTCCTCCGCGCGGCCCGATTTTTCGAGCGCTTTCAAGACCTCACCAACTCCGAAATCCATCCGTGAAATTTGCTGGTAATAGCCGGCGATTCCTTCGCGGACATTCGCGGTATCCGGCAAAAAAGGCGGGACTTTGATCGCCGCCGGATCGTAAGTTTTCGGCGTATAGCCTTCGATCTGCGTTTTGATTCCCCAGCCTGTGCCATCGATTGAGGTTGGGTGCGGATCGCTGAAGGACATCACCAGGAAAAAGGGCGTGTCCGTTTCCGAGCCGAAAAACTCGTCCGCTTGCTTCGCCATCCAGGCCACATTTCGCGAGCCCTGCCGCTTTTTCGGATTGAAATCGAAGGGATATTTTTCGACCGGTCGCACGTGGTCTTTCCCCACCAAGCCGGCGCGATAGCCATTGCTTTTCAGCATTTCAAAAATCGTCGTGACATCCGGTCGGATCTCCTGGTTGTGCTCGCGATGCGGGTGAGCGTATTGGCCGTTCGCATGGGTCAGCAGCCCCGTGTACATCACTGCGCGGCTTGGCCCGCAGGATGCCGTGGTCGCGAAAGCCTGCTCGAAGCGGACGCCTTCCGCTGCCAGCTTATCGATGTTCGGGGTCTCGACGACGTCGTTTCCATAGCAGCCGACGTCGAACCAGGACTGGTTGTCCGAAATGAGAAGGAGGACGTTTTTGGCGGATGCCGACGCAGCGAGGACGGTGCAGAAAAAAATCACGCAGAGACGCGGAGGCGCAGTGCAGGGGAAATGAAAGAGGTTCATAGTCATTGATTCAAAAATCTCTGCGCCTCCGCGTGCGGCTTTTCCATCACACCCGCACAAACACCCGGTTCCGATACATCCACCACAAAATCAGCCAGAAAAACAGCCCGACCAGCGTGGCTTCCCAGAACGGAGTCCATTTCCCGGTAAACTCCCAGAATTTTTCCGGCAGGTGCGTTTTCCAGATTTTTTCGCGGGTCCACGGCTTCATCAACTGACCCATCATGTAAGCAGCGATGGAGTTCACCCCGACCACGACGAAGAAATAGATCCAGCATTTCTTCCAGTCGAAACGGCGGGAGTGGGCTTGCCCCGCGGTCTGAGCATGGGCGGAACGCCCAGCGGAAGACGTCCGTTGACCAATACCAACGTCGATCACCCAGTACAAGATCGCCAGCAACCAGATCACGTAGGCCCCGCAAAATAATGCCCAACTTGGGGTCCAGAGTTTTTTGACGATCGGGCAGACGAATCCGAAAACCACGCCTGCGACGAGTAGGATCGCGCCGGAGACGAAAAGACGCTTCAGTTTGACGCCCTCGCTCAGCTCGCGATTTCGCAACAGATCGCCGCACATCAGGCCCATCAGCATCGTGACGAAGGCGGGGACGAAATTCAGCGTCGCGTAGTCGTGGCCGGTGAAATCGTTTTCGGGCCGGAACAGGTTCAGGAACCAGAGATCGAACTTCTGCGGCATGCTGGTGCGGTTTTCGAAACCCCACGGCAACATCAGGAAATAGTATCCGACCAGCACGGTGACGCCGACGATCAGCTGAGTGCGGAACGATTTTCCGAGCAGGAAAAAGAGAAACCCGTAACCGAGCCCGATCTGGGCGAGGACATTCGTGAATCGCCAGTTCGTACCGGTCCGCACGTTCGAGGCGAGGAACACACCAAGCAGCACGAGGATCAGCGCCCGGATCCAGGCGTGGGCGAGCCGCTTGTTGTGGGATTGACCGAGCTTTTCCCGCTTCGCGTAGGAATACGGCATCGACACGCCGACCATGAACATGAAAGCCGGCTGGATCATGTCCCACAGGGAAAACCCGATGACTTTCGTCTGGCTGAGCCAGGCCGGGTGGGTGGTGCTGTATTTTACCCATTCCCAAAAACCGCTGTTCGGAAAATTCGCCGCCACCTTTGACAACCCGAATCCTGCGCAGAAGAGGGAGAACATGACAATCCCGCGATACACATCGAGCGACAGGAGACGGGGCGGAGCATTCTCGGCCCTTTCGCCCGGCGGCGGGCCTGCGAGAAGTTCGCCGGTAGTTCGATTGGTATCAGCGGTTTCCGGTTTCACGAAGCAACAGGGTTGATTCGTCGATCAGACCCTGCTGGGTCGTCTTTGTCCATCGCGTGATTCGGGAGAGCCGTGCAGTTCCACTTTTCGACTCACGCCTCCTCGATCTCGGAAAGATCGATCCCGCGCAATTCAAAGGCCTTGATGACGGCGTCCTGGATCAGGTTGTTCGGGCAGGAGGCTCCGGCGGTGATGCCGATGGTGACTTCTTCGGCCGGGTCAAAAATCCGGGTCGTGGAGGTCACTTCCTCTTTCTGGTGGATGTCGAAATGAACGATTTCCTCGAGGGAATGGAGGCACTCGGAACTGCGAATGAAAAACGTGGGCAGTTCTTTTTCGCCGATTTCCACGAGGTGCGTGGTGTTGGAACTGTTGTATCCGCCAACCACGAGCAGCATATCCATTTTCACCTTCAGCAGTTCGAATAACGCATCCTGCCGTTCCTGGGTGGCTCCGCAAATCGTGTCGAACATCTGGTAGTTTTCGTCGCTTCCGTCGCGATCAATTACGGCCTGCCGAATCCGGTTTTGAATTTCTTCCGTCTCCGACTTCAACATCGTGGTCTGGTTGGCCACGCCGAGTTGGGTGAGGTGTTTGTCCGGGTCGAAGCCTTCCGAAACCGATCCGGCAAAACGTTCCAGAAAGGCTTTCCGGTCCCCGTTTCCGCGGATGTATTTGCAAACTTCTTCGGTGTCTTCGAGCGTTAACACAATCAGGTAATGTCCGTGGCGGTCGTCTCCGCGGGCCCGGGATGCGGTTGCGCGAGTCTCTTCATGGCCAGCTTTTCCGTGAATGATGGAGGTGACGCCGTTTTTGGAATAATCGCGAACCCGCCGCCAGACTTTCATGACGTCCCCGCAAGTCGTATCCACCGTAATGCAGCCCTGGCGCTCAATCTTGTCCATGAACGAGATCGGGGCTCCGAATGCAGGCACGATGACGACGTCATTTTCATCCAGGTTGTCGTAGTCGGTAGACAATTCCTGCCAGGGCAGCGATACGATGCCCATTTCCGAGAGCTGACGGTTCACCTCCGGGTTGTGAATAATTTCGCCGATCAGGAAAATCCGGTTCTCGGGAAACACGCGCCGTGATGCGTAGGCCAAATCAATGGCCCGCTCGACTCCGTAACAGAAGCCGAATTGCTGGGCGAGCCGGATGGTGGTGTTTCCGATCGTGAGCGACCCGCCTTTTGCCCGCAGCTTTTCCACGATGCTGCTGCGGTAATGCTCTTCCACTTCCGCCTGGACGCGCTCCATCACCTCCGGCGTGCGGACGTTTACGCGGCGCTTTTTCTGCTTTTTCGGTTTCGGGGCGCTAGAAGTAGACATGATTCGAAGTAAAGGGAGCGTCGGAAATTAACACCGCATTCGGCGAATTCGGAACCTGATAGTCATCAGGACGATACACGCTTTTGCCGAGCGTACGATCTTCTGGGAGGGATTGGGCAATTTCGATCGGGGTACCGTCGTCGACCAGGGAGAAAAATCGCGGGGCCACGGATTTGTGGAGACGCAGGCATCCGTGGGTACGGGGAGTTGGCCAAACTGCTCCGGCGTGAAAACCGTATCCCGATTTGAACTCCACCCAGTAAGGCATCGGGTAGCCGACATAACTCCAGCCTGAAGGGGTTTTGGAACGTTTCCCGGGAATGATTTCACCGGTTCCCGGTTTGATGTGAAAGCCGTATGAGCCGGAACGTTTCCGGGTCTGCTTGTTGAAAGCTTTGAACTGCCCTTTCGGGGTCGCATGTCCGTTCTTGCCGATGGCGACCGCCGCTACCAGGAGGGGCTTGTCTTTCTCAAAAACGTATACGGCCCGGTTATTCAAACTCACCTTCACCCGGACATCCTCCGGATTTTTCACCTTCACAGGTGTCGGTTTGACGGAATGATTTTGCTTCAACGAACATCCGCTGAAGCAAAGTCCGGCAAAGACCGCCAATAAAATCGTGTTTTGCACCCGTTTCATGCCCGAAAACACCGCTGATTACCACGAAATGGCCCGAAAATCAGCCGGAAACGGCGATTCAAAGAAAAAATTGATATTTTTATGCATTTTAATGTTGACCTTTCTTAAATATCGGCGATACTTAAATCACGGTTACTTTCTCGGTAACTGTCTGTTTGTGTTTCGTGTTTCGGAATTACCCGGCTCTTAGGAGCCGGGTAATTTCTTTCCGGTTTCCCGCTAAATCGCAGAAAATCGAACAGCCGGATTGGATAGCTATTCGGACCCCTTTGGATCGTGAACCGCGAGTTCCATAATGTCCACCTGAGTGGCCGTTTCCGGATCCGAAATTTCGCCAGTGAGGCGTCCTTCGCGCATCACCAGGATCCGGTCGCACATTCCGAGCGTTTCTGGGAGTTCGGAGCTGATAAACAGGATTGCTTTTCCCTGGGCAGCCAGTTCCTGGATCAGTTTGTAGATCTCGTACTTGGCTCCCACGTCGATTCCCCGGGTTGGCTCGTCAAATATCAGGACTTCGGCATTTCGCTGCAACCATTTCGCGAGGACGATTTTTTGCTGGTTGCCGCCGGAAAGAGTACCCGCGGGCTGCCGACGCCCGGTTGTGCGAATCCCGATTTTGTCGACGTAGTGGTCAAAGGACCGGGCTTCGCCGGCCAGATTCAAAAAGGGGCCCCGGGAAAAGTCCCGCAAATTGGGGAGGCCAAAATTTTCCACGACAGGATGGTTGAGAATCAGGCCCTGTTGTTTCCGGTCCTCGGTGAGCAGGCAGATGCCGGCCCGGATTGCCTGCCGCGGACTTTGGAAGGAAACCGGGACGCCGTGCAATTCGATCGAACCGGAATCGGGGCGATCGGCCCCGAAAATCAGGCGGGCCAGTTCGGTGCGTCCGGCTCCGACCAGCCCGGTCAGTCCAAGAATTTCCCCGGCCTGCAATTCAAACGAAACATCGCGAACCTTGGTTCCCCTGGTGAGTCCCCGCACGCGCAGGGCTATGTCAGCCGATCGGTTTTCCCCCCGCTCGGGGAATTCGGATTCGAGTTTCCGCCCGACCATATGCTCAATCAACGTGGCACGGCCCATTTTTTCCACGGGATCTTCGGCCACGAGAGCGCCGTCCCGGAGAACGGCGACCCGATCGGCGACGCGTTCGATTTCCTCGAGCCGATGTGAAATGTAGATGATGCCGATGTTGTGGGATTTCAATTCGTCGATCAGATCGAACAAGCAGGTGGTTTCGCGGGTGGTCAGAGCGGCAGTCGGCTCGTCCATCACGATCAGTTTCGCGTCTGCGATGAACGCGCGGGCGATTTCAACGAGTTGTTGCTGGGCAACAGTCAGCCGTCGGCAGGTTGTTTCGGGGTTAATTCCGGAAAGCCCGACCTTTTCAAGAATCTCGAGAGCCTGGTCGGTTTCTTCGGTTCGACGCAGCCAGCCGCCGCGGCGGGTCAAATCCCGGCCGAGGAAGAGATTGTCCCGGATCGACAAATCGGGAATGAGGTTGAATTCCTGGTAAATCACGCCGATTCCGCCCTGCTGAGCGGCAACTGGATTGGGAAAGCTCACCGGATCGCCCTTGATGCGGATTTCGCCGGAATCGGGCTGGATGGCACCAGCGAGAATCTTGATCAGCGTCGACTTTCCGGCCCCGTTTTCTCCCATCAGGGCGAGGCATTCTCCACGATCCAAATCGAGGGATACATCATCGACGGCCCGGACGCCCGGAAAAGTTTTGGTCAGATTGAAGAGTTCGAGCCAGGCCATTTCGGGAAAACGAACGTACAGGGTCTGTTTGCCGAACCAACCCTGTTGATTCGAATCAGCGCCGCCGATCGCCTCCGCTGCTGCCGGGGGAGACGCGGATGGTGGTGCGGGCATCGCCACCTCCTCCGCTGGAGGTCCGGATTTGCATTTGCCGGGGCTGATCCGAGCTGCCACCACCACCGCCGCTGGAGTTGTTTTGCGGCAGCGGTTCCATGTTCAGGTCGCGACCGTCGAGAATTTTTGTCATGGCTCCCCGAATCATGTTGCCCCGTTCTTCGCGGCTGAGATTGGGGTATTTCTGCATGGTATAGCGAATGTATTCGCGAAACTTGTTTCGCTGATCCTCGGAAAGGGATTTGTAGCGTTCAATGTCTTCCTTGGAGGGACCTCTGCGTTGGCTGTCGCCGGACTTCGAACTGCTGCCTCCGGATCCACGGGCCGCCACGGATGTCTGGTTTTGATCGTACTTCACATCGAAGACTTCCTCGCCGAGTGCAATTTTGGCTTCCACTTTCAGAGGCTCGTCGGCATCGAGAACTTCGACGAGTTTCATGCCGGTCTCGTTAATTTGATCCGGAAAGACGAGTTGGGTTTTCTTGGTGTTCCGGTTGTAGAGGGTCGCCACTTTTGTTTCCCCGATAGTGGCGATGGCACGGATGGCGTAGGTGGCGGAAAGGTTGAGTTCGCGGGTAAACGGCGACTGCGTTTTGATGGCGGTAAAGTGATTCTGATCGAGCGGGACGGGGAGGCAGTTCTCGGGGGTGAGCGGAGCGGGTGCAGCTTGAGCCGGTTGCGGTTCGGTCGGAATTTCGGGGTCCTGAGAGAATCCGGTAGCCGTTCCGGCGAGAAGGATCACGGCGGCAACGACTGCGTTCGGCCGGGCAGAGCGAGTAGTTGTCATGGTTTTGTTTCCGGTTGTGGATCAGTTGGGTCGTTCGAGGCGACTTTCCGGGGTGGATCATCGCCGGCCTTCGGTTGGGAATTTTTCTCGGATTCAGTTCCGTCCGTTGCGGGTTCCGGATCGACTGTGGCGGGAGGCATGGCGGTCGAATCGGAACCGGTTTCGCCCGTCTCGCCCGCAGTTGGGGCGGTGCCGGTCGTTTCCGGGCCGGAGGTGGTTTCAGGATCCGGAGCCTCGATGACTGGAGCACCCGGAGGGAGGGTGCTTCCCGGCGGGCGGAACCAGCGGGCCACGATGAGTTCGCAAACCGCTTGCGGTTCCGTTTCGCGTGAGCGGGAATCGAGCTCCAACTCCAAATACTTGATGACGACGAATTTTTCAGGCGCCTGCAGGGTGGAGAGCCAGTCGATAACCGTTTCGGCATCGCCGCGGAAATCGAATTTTACGGAAACTTCCTGAAAATTCTCAGTGACTTTCGGTTCCTGGAGGGATTGCCGATCGATTTTCAGCTTTCTCTGGAACATTTCGTCCTGCAATTCCTGGAGGAGATCGCCCTGAGCTTTCCCCGTGGCACCGTCGGCCAGGATTGGCATATTTTTGGCCAGCCAGTCGTCGCGAATTGCCCAGGTATTGGCGTCCTCTAGCCACAACTCATAGTCGGCGAGCTGATTCTTCAGATCCGGGATATTATCCGTGCCGCCTCCGAGTGATTTCACGGCCCACCGGATCGCGAACGCGTTCACAACGATGAACACGGTCAGGAAACACAGGCCCAGGAGGACTTTTTCTCTAGCTGTCAGACCCCGCATTTTGATTCTTGGCTTTTGGCGTTCCCCGGATGTCGAAGGTGGCCGTGTTGTTGCGGTCCACGCTGGGGCGCGGCATTTCCCAATCGTAGGCCGAAAAGGCAGGATTGGCTTCCAAATCTTTCTGGAGGTTGAAGGCCAGCTGGACGTCGCGGGCGTAGCCACGGATCCGGACGTTGGTGCCTTCCGTTCGGAATTCTCGCACCAATACACCGCTGGGCGGCATCACCTTGGTGACTTCGTTCAACTGGACAAGCGGAAAGAATTGCAGATCAAAAGCCGGTTGAAGAGTGGACCAGCGGGCTTCGCTGGCCCGAATCGCTTCCACGTCCGGCTCGAGAATGCTGATTTGTTTTTTCAGGGAAGCGACCTGCGCTTCGGTCGTTTCCGACTTTTTCCAAATCGCAATTCCGGCCGCGGTGTAGAGAAACAGGAGAACAACTGACACAAAGCTCCAGAATCGAATCGCTTTCCGGCGGGCGCGGGCTCGCGTCACGTTTGTTGGAAGATAGCGGGTCCCCGGGGAAAACCGGCGATCAATCGGTAATTCATTCTCAAACTGGACCGGAACATTCACCACTGCCTCGAAAGTTTGCCGATCGTCTGTTCCGAAATTTCCGGCCACCGTGAGGGTGGGGTTTTCGTCGATCAAACGATCCGCCAACAGGGACAGGACGGATAAATTGATTTCCTGGGCTGCCGCTGCGCCAAGTTCAGGCGCAGAACTGAGGGCCTGCACATGCGCCAGGCAACCGTCCCGCCGGGCTGCGAGGACGAGCCGGCGGTGTTCTTTCCACAAAACCAGGCCATCTTCCGGCATTTCGCGAATCCGGGCGGTTGGGGCATAGCCCGCCGCGTTTTCGAGGCAGAGATTTTCCGGAAATTCATGGGAGAGGACGTTCACGGAGAGCAACGTTTCCTGGCCGCCGTCCTGGCTGACAATTTCGTAGTCGAAAATCGTGTCTTCCCCGCCGAGCCCGCGCTTGTCGATCTGGGCCATGATCATATCCTCGAATAACTCGGAATCGGTCGTCGGCACGCGAATGGCAAACGTCGTTCCCATCGAGGCGGGTACGCCAATGATCAAGTCAGAGCGTTTTCCGGCGATTTCAGCCGGTTCGCGACCGTGATCAGCCACGGATTTTCCCTGCCAAAGGTTCCAGCCTTTTTCGGGATCCGGGAGAGCGTAAGAGTAGCGGGCCATAATGGTGTTTCGTCCTTACATGTAACACACAATCTCTCCGCGGGTTGCTGGCATATTCGGGCAAATTTTTCTTTATTGCGCCTGTGCCGCTGCGGCAGCCGCCCGCTTCTTCGCGACGACTTTCTTCGCGATTTCATCCCCGATGGCACCGGCCAGGATTACCCCGCCGACGATTGCGAACTCAATGTTGTCGCTCATCCAGTCGACCTGAGTGATCATATTTCGCAAAACCTGCATCAGGGCCGCTCCAATGATGACCCCGATGATCGATCCCGTTCCGCCCCGCAGGTTGCATCCGCCCAGAACCGCTGCAGCAATGGCGTAGAGTTCGTAAAAGTTTCCGAAATCAACCGGCTGGGCATTCGTGTTGTCGAGACTGTAAAGCATGCCCCCGAAACCGGCACAGCAGGCGGAAATGATGTAGGCCACGAAAATCAGGCGATCCGTGCGAATCCCGCTGAATCTCGCGGCTTCCTCGTTATTTCCCATCGCCATCAGGTAGCGGCCCCAGATCGTCCGGTTCAGGAAAATCGCGGCCAGCACCGCGATCGCGACAAAAATCAGGAACACCACAGGAAAATTGAACTTTCCGATGGGGAATGTCCCGCTGGCCATCCAGCGAAGCATGG
>JABDJT010000353.1 GCA_013003335.1 Verrucomicrobiales bacterium
ACGGAAACGGCAAACTCATGACGCGATGGACCCGCATCACCGGTGGAACCCGCATCGAGCTCGACGGAAGCCCCCTTGATTTCGATTTTGCTGAAGGGAAAATCACTCTCGGCGGCCGCGAATTTGACGCGACACAGGTTCCGATGCTGGTCGTCATCGACGACGAAGGACACATCGATATCGCCGAGGAACTCGATCCGGAGTTGATCGGCCCCGACACCGTTTCGCCCTGATCCGAATCAACAGGGTCTGTTTGGCGAACCAACCCTGTTCATTCGTTCCGGTGTGAAAATCAGTCACCGATGATCAGGTAACCGCCTCCGCCATCCGGCGCCTTCTGCAGGTCGAGCCGGATTTGGTTTCCGTCCCCGAGCCGGATCGCCGGCAAGGCACCCGGCACGGAAAGCAGGACGCCACTCCGGTTACCCACCCGCAAATTTGGGTGAATCGTTTTGCTGCCCGGACTGCGAATCGCTGCCTCATACGGCATGCCGAGGAACCGGCCCTGCCGCGGATCGAGGATCACGTAACCGATCGTCTCCCAGTCCGGGCTTTCATCGCCATGCAGTTCAAATTTCATCCGGCCATCCCGGCCGAAACGACATGTCGAAGCCACCCACTTGTCCGAATTGGTCGTCTGGACCTGGCTGAAAGCCACGGGGAAATTGAATTTCGAACGGGGAGCGAGTTCTGTATTGCCCCGCGTGATGAGGGTTCCGACTTCCAAACGCGCTCCGTGTTCGCCCATCCCGTAGACGCCTTCTCCCAACACCAAAACCCGGACCTTCGCGGAAACCCGCCCGGTTTTCCCGGCATCGTGATGGGCCAGTCGAACCGTCACGCCGTCCGGCGTCAATTCATCGAGTCGGACCACAAGATTCGGCGTATCGCTGTCACCCGCTTTCTCCACGGTCGCGAAAACGACCGGTTTCCTGAATTTTTTGGAAAAGGTCAGGTATCCCGGTTTTTCGGTGCTGACTTCGACGGCATACGTTTCGGGTCGCAAGGCGGGAGCCGCATTCTCCCCTGGATTCGTGGGCAAGGCCGAAACTTTTTCGTCGCGTGCTTCCACCTTCGAGTCACCGAGGCTGACGGAAACCGGACCCGAACCGCTCTCGGTCACGGTCGCAAAGAACCGGCCATCACCGGCACTCGAAATGCCGTTCACGATCCCGTTCACCACCTCGATATCCGATTTTTTCACGGCCTGCCCGGAATTGATTTCAACCGCGAACGTCCCGTTCACCGTCGGAGACGCCTGTTTCAGGATCGCCGTGAATTTCTCGCGGTGATTTCCGAAACCGTAATCTTTCCAACGCCGGAAGGTCATGTCCGGGCCGAAGTATTCGAGATTGTGATCGCGGGAAAAGTCATCCGGGCGCATCCGGACCGGACCGGAAGGGCGATTGTCGTAACCGCGCAGGCGAAAGACATCTTCCTGGATATTCCGGATGTCCGTGTTCCGCCGAATGATCACCGCGAGGGTCTGCCGCTCGATGAATCTCTGAAGCGTCCGGTCGAGATAATGCTGATACCAGAACCGGTCGCCGTCCCTCAGCCGCGTGAACTGATCCGCGAGAACTTTCCGTAGAGTTTCGCCGACCAGGGCGCCATGCACATGCCGCTCACCGAGCAGGCCAATCCACGGGTCCATTTCATCCGGCGTGCCGTAAAACTTTTCCAAACGCGCCGCCAGGCCGGGCTCCACTTCATTGTATTCCGAAAAATTCGCACACGGGCTGAGGCCAAAGTGACTTCGGATCGTGTTGAAATCTGGCAGGCCGTGCTCGCGGCCTCGCTGAATATTGAGCGACGCGAGGTCGAACCCGCCGGCTCCGGGAGGGCCGAACAGGAAATTGCGCACGGAATCGATCACCTGGGTATCGATCTGCTGAGCCGGCTGTGAAGCGAGGCCGCGCAACAGCGGGTCGATCCCGCCACCGTTGGCCAACTCGTCGGGCCGGAAAAATGCCGCCTGGAGAGGAAGGTTCCCCTGCTCGATCGGCTGACCGTTTTCTCCAAGACGCTTCAATTCCGGCGAGAGCATGGTGTGGCCAACCCGATAGGCCGCCGTCGCGAACAGGTTCGAAATCGAAGGGTCAACCGATGGATCGTATCCGCGATAGGGCCGCAGCGCGTGCCGGCCCAGAAGCAGCGGCAGAAATTCGCGATACGTGATCGCCTGCATCTCCGCCGCGACAATGATCCGCGCTTTTTCATAAATCTCATCGCCGCTCAAGTGGCGATGTTGTTTCGCGATTTTGTCCGCCCAGAAATTGTGTTCGCGGACAAACAGCGTGTGCATCGCGGTGAGGCCGAGTTGCTCGTTGGCTCGCACGTCACCGGCGAGAAAGAGTTCAGGGCTCGGGCCGCCCGCATTCGGCAGCCCTTCCACGTTGAAGGGCAGCAGCGGCGCATCTTCCGGCCCGCTCGTTTTCAATTTTCCGGTTCCGTCCAGCGTCCGGAGCGCTTTCGCCCGTTCTTCGGTCGAGCCATACACATTCGAGGCATCGATCACCGAGGTAATTTCGTTCACCTGCTGGCGGACGTGGTTGGCATCGACTACGTAACCCGAGCGATTCAGAGGAATCTCCACCCGACCCGTGTGAAACGGGTCAAAAAACGGATCTCCGTGCGGCACCGCGATATTGAACGGTTCCAGCGGGTCGGCTCCCGGCGTTTCATCGAGGTCGTGGTCGAGAAACTGGCCCCATTGCCAGAGAAAATCGGACGCCCGCGCCTTGTTCGGAATCGAATCAACCTGCGCGCAGATCGCGTTGCTGATCAATCGCGCGCTCGGCCGGGTCCCGCCGGTCGGAGCGTGCTGGCCGTCTGCGTAATCATTCGGCACCAGCCGGAGAAACGGCGTTTCAGCCGCCCCGAGATCCGGATTCGCCCGGTTATTCCCATGCCCGTCTATCGTCCGGAATTCATGGGGAAAACGGCGCGGCAACGAATGCCGAACCGGTCCGTACTGGTTCGAAATTGAAATCGCAACCGAGTTTGAGTTTAAATTGTGGTTTACGTTTTTCATCCCGAACCAGTCCTGGAGCGACCAACTCCGCGACTTGATGTATCTCGAGAAATTCAACTTCCCGAACGACCAGCGGGAGGAGGATTTGCGATCCGACGACTGCGCATCGGCAGCGTCCGGCAGAAGGAAACAAAGGGTGGCTACTACCACCGTGATCCGGAACGTAGCGGTTTTCATTGGAGTAAACGAATTCAAGTAATCCCTATTTTTGTATTGATTATAGAAAACCCAAATTATCAGTTCACTTCCGAATTTTTTCAATAACTAAAATC
>JABDJT010000383.1 GCA_013003335.1 Verrucomicrobiales bacterium
TCGGCTGCCTGGGCAATTTCGAGCAGCAACTTGGCGGACAGGTGATTCGGATAATCGCTCACAAGGCGCTGCAAACTGCTCTTCACCTCAGAACTGGTGAGGTAATCACCGAGAGATGTTCCGTCCGGCCGGGATTTCAAAATGCTTTCATAGTTGGCAGCCGCCGCGTTTAAATCATCTGTGCCCACTTCAAAGACAGCGCGGGACATTGCGGTAAAATCTTCCACCCCGATGATCTGAGGTTTCAAAAACAGAGTTGGTTCGGTCGAGTTTTTTGCAGCTTCAAGGAGCCTGGGAAATGCGGTGGTAGGGACAAGGAGACGAGGGCGATCCAGCTTTTGAGCGACATTCAGGGCATCCGTAATGCGATTGGGACTGCGAAGGCGTGTTCCGTCCGCATGCCTTGCCATACCCATAACGATATACTTGTCGCTAATCTCCCGACCACTGAAGACGGATTGGAGCAATGCGAGAGTCGGATAATAAACGTCGATCTGCTCTTCTTCACCGAATTTCGGTTGCTCCCCGGTTCCAGGATCGCGGAATGTCAGATCGGCGATCATCCGGTCGGGCCAGCGCTTATAAATTGCGCGCGCGTGCTCGGACGCTCTCCCGGCCCCCTGGAAAAACATTCGTTTTGGATGGGCGTGGATTTGCATTTGCATCGATTCCCGCCGGGTTCCATCGGGCAAAAACTCGGAGAAAAATTGGGCTTCTTCTTCCGAAGCTTCGTGAACTTTGAGGGAAACAAAGACAGCGAAAGGCCCATTCTCGGATCCGCAGACTGCGGCGATCCCGGCTTCGTTTCGCTTGATTTCAGATACGGGTGTATCGTCGTCCGAAGCGGTAGGGGGATTGGCGGGTGGTGGGGTGGATGGAGTGTCAGGTGAACCCGGGGGTGCTGCGATTGCGCTCTGAGCTGCAGCGAGATGCCGCAGGATTCGGTCCCCGCTGAAATTGTTCTCAGGTTGTAATTCAAGCCATCGGCCCCAGTCGGTAGGTTTGAAATTCGAGAGGGCACCCAATTTCCGGGCTTGTTCCAACGGCGGATCTTTTTGCACAGTCAGCGATATTTCCATCAGGTACATCGCGAGGCGGGTATGATCCGGTGTGGGGTTTTCCGTAAGCAGTGATTCACTAGTTTTCCAAAGCGTCCCGGCGATTTCGGACAGGTCCTCAAACATTCCCGTCGGAGGCGGGTTTTCGCCCTTCCGGAGCGCTTCATGAGTGGTTCGGGCGGCGTGATTCAGAGGATCCAGGGTGAGGGCAATGAGCAATGCCTTCTCCCGCAAATCCGAGTCCACATTCTCGTTGGACGGAAAGTTCGCAGCCAGGCCTGACAAAGCTTCGACTACCCCTTTGAACTGGTCCTCCGGCAGGTTGACTCCATCGACATCAATCAGGGGCTGATCGAAATTTGGGGCGTCGTAAGCAAAAAGAAGGACCGGCAAAGACGCGGCCACGAAAGCAGTGAAAATTTTGCCTCGCATCACCCCGGAGGCTACCATCTGGCTGCTATGATGTCCACGCCAACCAATCCATCCGATTCGTTTCCCGTTCAACTTGAGGAAGAGGTTCAGTTTTACGACACGGACTGTGGAGGCGTTGTTCACAATCTCGCTTATCTGCGCATGGTGGAGAAGGCGCGGGCTACTCTGTTCCGGGAAGTTCTTCAATTGGCCCCGGCCCAAATGGAGGCAGATCAGGTATTTCCGGCGGTCACCCGCACGGAGGTCGATTATCTCAAGCCGGCTAAGCTTGGCGACCGCATCCGGATTCATGCCCGGTTTGAAAAAATCGACCGGCTGCGGCTGAATTGTGTCTTTGAGCTGACGCTCGCGGATGATTCAGGAGGAAAGCCATTGGTTCGATGCAGGCAAACCTCCGTCCTCGTGGAAATGCCGGAAGGACGTCCGAAACGCGTCCCCGAAAAATGGCGAACAACCCCTTGATTCTTTCTTGCATTCAATGCATTCTTTGTTGACAATGTAAATACAACAAAAGCAAGCCGATTCTGACGGTTTTTTGCTTTTTTCCACAAAAAACTCAGTTGATAATCCTCATGACCACACTCTCCCCGCCTGCAGTTCCCTCCGCTGACAACTCAGAACTTGAAGATTCCTATCTTTTCATGACTGCTACAGAACCTGTTTTTTCGCTTCTCCGAAAAGGATCGGATCAACCCTCCGGACCCTACAGCCAGGAAGACATCCTGAGATTCCTGCAGAACAACGAAATCGACCGTTCAGATTTTGTTTTTTACGAGGGAATGGAAGATTGGAGACCGATCGATGACGTTTTTGAAATCCAGGAGCAAATCAGCCATTTCGTAGACGATGGTCAGGATAAAGCGATGATCGGTGAAGCTTTCCGCGAGGTGTCCAGTGTCCTTGCCACTGGAGAGGAAATTTTTTACATCGCGCTCCAAGCCAAATCCGGGCTCCTTTCCAAATCGAAAGATTCCGTCATCATTACCAACAAACGCATGTTGGTTTTGACAGAGAAGAAAAAGGGCTACGAAATGCAATCTTATCCCTGGACCTCGGTATCCAACACTTTGATCCGGGATGACGGGAAAGGAATCGGCACTTTCTCTGTGCTTTTGCAAAACGACAAGCGAGTTGACGAAACTCACATTCCATCGCCTCAGATGCAGCGCCTCTTCCAACTCTCCCAGGAGTTTATGGACGCCGGGGATTGAACAGGGTTTTTCATTTGTTGCCCGGCAAATACCGGGCCAGGAACCGCAACACCGCTTCCGCCAGTTCCGGTGACTGGCTCACGATTGCGTGAAACGGCGCACCAGCCAGAGCCAGAACCTGTGAGTCCGGCGTCAACGACCGAACTGTTGCCGTAGCCGCGAGCCCGGATACCGCACCAATTTCGCCAAAAACCTTCCCTTTTCCCAGCCGGGCCACCTCTCTCATCACTTCGCCATCCGGAACCAGGACGGAAAATTCCCCTCGAATCGATACATACAAATTCGAACAGCGTTTCCTGACCTGGATCAGATCTTCATTCTCTCCGAATGTCTTCTCCGTCGAGAGTTCGGCAATTTTCTCCACAATCTCGTCCGGCGCCGATTCAAACATTTCGACGGTTCGCAATAACGCGACTTTTTCCTCCAATGACAGCATTTTGAACAACGGCCTTTTCTCCTGTAAAAAGTTCAATTCTCGCACAAATTCCATCGCTGGACGATTGAAATCATCATGCTCAACGACCCCGGAAAACAATCCGAAACCCAACCCATCGAAGTTCGCTGCTACTTTGTCCGGGAACGGAATGCCCTTCTGGTTCGGGGCCAGTTTACCCCGGTCTACACGGACTACTACCTGCACCTGATGCAGCATGAACTCCGCTACGAACCCGACCACGATACCCTTCTGAAGGACGCAATCGCAGGACTCACCCTGCATCTCGCCTCCCGCCCCTGGAACGAGGCCGCCGCCTGGACCCTGAATTTTCACGATCCACTCGTCAATATTTTCGCGGCCGGCTCCAATCGTACCGCTGGAGTCACGGGCCGGATTTTCACCGAAAATGTGAAATCAGAAGGCACCCAACTTTTCAATTCCCAGATCACTGCTGCCGGCGAACCGGTCCGACAAAGTTCGATCGAGATTGAAG
>JABDJT010000384.1 GCA_013003335.1 Verrucomicrobiales bacterium
GGCTTGATCCGCGCAGCAATCCAGGACGGCTTGTCGATCTCGATATCGACCGAAAATTTCGTCTCTGCCGGCCCTTTTGCGTGGCTGTGAGCGATCTCGCCGTTCTTCACAATTTCGATCGCCTCAAAATCGAATCGCCCGTTCGCCGAAACGTCGACCTTTAAAGTGGCAGGCTTTGTCAGGGCGAGGGTGTCGCCCGGCTGCGCCGCGTCAATCTTCAGGGTGATCCACGGACCGTTCGTGATGATCGATGATCCGTTTCGGAGCGATTTCAGAAACGATTCTTTGGTCAATTTTTCCTCCGGATTGTTCCGCACATACACCCGCGAAAAATCGTAAATGAACCAGTCCGTCCCGGTGGAAAACGGAACGCGAATCCCGAGATTCAGGTATCGATAAAACGTATCTTCGTAACTTCCGCGATTTCCGCCGTCGAAGATATTCTGGGCATCGACACGACCGCCCAGCCAGTTCGGGATGTCCTCGTGACCGAACGAATTGTGGCACCAAATCACTGTCCCGCCGTCCGCCCGCGCACGTTCGATCCCCGGCCGGAGCGGCGTTCCGTCCGTTCCCATTTTCGTGATCCCCGGCCCGAGGCTGGCCGGCAAAATCCGCTTCGCCTGCTCAAGCAGCATCACGTGGCCGTAGCCCTCGCCGCCACCTCCGAAGTTGTGCCGGTATTCCTGCCCGCTGCCGAATTTCAGCGATTTCGTATCCAGTTTTTCCAGGTCGGCAGCCGTGTATTCATTCGAAATATAGGTCCGATCGACGATGGCCCGCTCCAGGTAGGAAACGAACACGACCCGCAGCCGGTCGGCAGCCGGAATTTCGCGGAGATAGCGATCGCATTCTTCGCGGGTCAGCCGGTTCAGGTGCAGATGGGTATTTCCCGCGATCCAACCGTCGCGCTCCGGATCAAAAAGCTGCATTAATTTCAATTTCACTTCCGCCTCGTCAGATTCGAGTTTGGCGGAGGAAAACTCGATACCCGAGAACGCCTCGAACTTCAGTTTCCCTTTCGGCACCCGAATCTTTGTTTCACCCTTCGCCAGGACAAACCAGCCGAGCCTCTGTTTTTCCTGCGAGAGCCCCTGGCAACGGGCCAGAAGTGGCGAGAGATCGAGCCACGGTGTTTGCGCGCCCTTCGAAACCGTCGGTTCAACCTCGGCGATGCGAATGCAGCCGGGGAGGGGAGCTTCAACTTCCGTGTTCAAGATTCGGACCGTGATTTCCCTCGAGTTTTCCGGATCTGGTGCGACAAGCCCCGCTTTCTCCATCGGCGTTTTCGGGCGGGTGTGCTCGTGCGCACCGGCCCAGCCGGCCAGGAAAAGCGCGGCGAGAATGAGCGCCGGCCGTTTCATGGAAAATAGGGTGGGTTTTCGGATTGCAGCTCGCCCGAAATGATCGTCTCAAATTTGCCCGAGATTCGTTCGACGATCCGCTCAAGAAACGCTTCGCCCTTCTCCGCAGTCGCCAGGGAAGGCTTTTGATCCTCCTGATCTTTCCACATGTCCGTCCGCACATTTTCCGGAAAACGGGCAAGCCCGATCGACGTTTCCCACTCCTGCGCGTGCCCCGGCATGTCCCACGGGATCTGCGTTCCGCCTTCAAGCAGTTCGTCGGCGTCGGCCTGGTTCAGGACATCCCAGTAGGGGAGAAAATGGAGGTTTGTGCCTTTGAATTCCCGCAAAAACTGATCCCAGACTCCTTCGGTCGGTTTCACGTTTCCGCCATGCCCGTTCAGGACCAGAACGTTTTCAAAACCCGCCAGCACGACGCTTCGAATCAAATCATTCAGCACAGAAAAAAACGTTCCCGGCCGGACAGTGAGCGAGCCCGGGTGCGACATGTGATGTTCGCTGATCCCGACCTTCAGTCCTTCGGCGACCAACACCTGCGGACTCAATTTTTCCGCGACGGCCCGCGCGACGACGTTCACGCTGCGCCAGTCGTGTTCCATCGCCATGTGCTCGAGGTGCTGTTCGATCGCGGCCACCGGAATGATGCAGGCCTTCAGCTCGCCTGAATCCATCCGTTCCCGGAATTCCCGGCGGGTCAGTTTTTGGAGGCGGACTTCGGTGGACGGCATAATACGAATCAACAGGGTTTGTTCGTCGAATCAACCCTGTTGCTTCGATTCGTGGGGTAGCACGGGTTTTCCAACCCGTGGCCAATCCGAATCACGGGTTGGAAAACCCGTGCTACCAAAACAAGGATGCGCGTTCGCGGAATTTCGCTCCGGCAACGACGGGGCTAGTTTCAAATCATGACTCCGGCCTTTCTCGCGTTCCCCATTTTTGCGCTCACCTGGCCACCGGCTCTGCCGGACGGAAAATCGATCGTGACTGGCACCGATCCCAACCTGCTCGTTCCAACGGAGACGCTTCGCGAAAATGTAAAGATCGCGAAGACTGGGCCAACGGTTGATTTTCTCTACTACGACTGCCAGACCTATGAGGCGGAAGGGGGCGTCTGGTCGCACTGGGGAGACGGGTTGGTGGTCGGCGACATATTTTACTCCGCGGTGGGCGATCACATGTCTCCGGGCGGCAATGCGTTCGTCTACGGCTACGATTCGAAAACGAAAAAGCTGACGCAGCTGACCGACCTGCGATCGATTTTGAAACAGCCGGACGGTCATTACACCCCGGGAAAAATCCACAGCCAGATCGGACTGGGGAAAGACGGCTGGCTCTACTTTTCGACCCACCGTGGCTCGACCCGCATTGCGTTTCACCCGACCGCGAATTTCAAGGGCGACTGGATTGTCCGGTATCATCCGGAAACCAAAAAGAGTGAGGTCGTGGCGTTCGCGCCGCTGGAAATGCAGTGCCTGCCGACCGGGCAACTCGATCCGGAGCGGCTGATTTTTTACGCCGGAACGGCTGATGGCCTGAAGGAGAAGGAGCCGCAGTTTTTGGCTTACGATTTGAGGAATCGGAAGGTGCTGGCGCAGCGGGATCGCGGTCCGGCGCGCGCGATGATCCAGTCCAAATCAAACGGTTGTGTTTATTTTCACGCGGAAAAGAGCGGCGCGCACCAGCTGTTGAAATTCGATCCGGAGAAGCCGGGCGAGTTTACTCCGATTGACGCGGAAGTGGGGCTTCGGGCCGCAACGCAGGAGTCGTCGAAAGGCAAGGTTTACACGATTGAGAAAAACAGCCTGTGGGAGTTCGATGTGAAGACGGAGACCGCGAAACTGCTCGGAGAAACGGCGGCTGCGTCGCGGGATTACATCACGAGCGTCGATCTTTGTCCGGCGACGGAGCGGTATTTCTACTACGTGCCCGGTTCCCACGGAGGGGCGCAGAATGACGGCAGTCCGTTGATCCAATACGATCTCCAGACCGGCGAGCGGAAGGTGATTTGTTTTCTGGCTGATTTCTGCGAAAAGCGAGCCGGGTTCATCCCGATGGGTTCGTATTGCAGTGCGGTTTCGGAGGACGGTGGAACCGTTTTTATCACGTGGATGGGGAACGTCGGCGGGCCGGAAAAAGGACGCAACGGCCGTCCGGGAAAACTGAAGTTCAACACCAACGCGCTGACGGTGGTGCACATTCCGGAGAGCGAACGGCA
Organism: Verrucomicrobiales bacterium; assembly: GCA_013003335.1. Lineage (GTDB taxonomy): Bacteria > Verrucomicrobiota > Verrucomicrobiia > Verrucomicrobiales > DEV007 > JABDJT01. Next base: position 3,580 of record JABDJT010000384.1, read on the forward strand.
GCCGTGAAATCAGTCACCGGATTCCGCTGGCGGCTCTTCTTTAGCCTGCAAAATCCACTCCAGCAGCAGCGGCACGACTTTCGGATCGGGCGACTCCGGCCCGACCGGCGGCATTTTTCCAGGGCCGGTTTTCGAGCAGCGAATGAACATCACTGACTTCGATGGATCGCCCGGTTTGACGATGCGAACATCATCGCCCTCGAGCCCCTGGTTGCCGTGATTCGGCTCGGCGTTGATGACACCGAATTTTTCCGGGCCCTGAAAATGCTGGAGATGCATCATCGCGTTTCCGCCTCCGGCTTCGCGGTGACAACCGCTGCAGCGGGCGTGCAGAAACGAGCGGGCGCGGGCGTCGATATCGGGATTGGTTTCGTCGAACGGATCGACGAGGCGGGAATTCGTCTCCGGCGTGCCACGCATCGTGGAGGTGCGTTTCGCCGCCCCGTGACGAAGAAACAGGCCGAGGTCATCCATCACGGCGAGCTGATTCTTGACGAACCCGTCGCCGTAATCGACGTCGAGATTCATCTGCGCGGTTTCGAGCCCGAGGATGAAATTCGCGGCGCGGCTGTGGCAGTTCATGCAATCGATCCGGCTGGGAATTTTCCAGGTCTTGCCGTCATTGAGCGCGATTTCGCCGCCTTCCGTCGGGACGAGTTCGGCGTCGGTCTGGGCGTCATTCCAGGCGTAGCTGTAGCCGACCCATTCCTTGTCCTGCTTGGTCATGACACGGGTTTCGAGGCGTTTCCCGCCGAGCGAAAGAGTCTGGAACGCGACGCTACCATCCGGAAAATTCCAGCCGCGATTTCCGCCGAAAGGGATCGTCGGATTGTCGGTCGGGACAGTCACAAAGCGGTCAATCTCCGCGCCATCCGCCCATTGCGGGACGATCACTTTGTAGGGCAGGGCTTCGTCGCGAACTTCGTGATCAGCCACGTTTTTAAACAGCCCGGTCTGGCTGAGTTTTTTCGGAAACGGTTTCGCATCCGGATCGGGCGGATTCGGCACGAGCCGATAGAGACCGCCGCCGTCGTTGGGGTTTCCGTGATGAGAAACCAGCAAATCGCCAGTGACTGGATCGTTGTTGAACTGGGAAATGCCGAGGGTGGTGTCGGCGATTTCCTCGTTCCAGGTGACCTTCTCGCCGTCGTGGCGACCTGCCCAAATCTTGCCGGTCGAATGATCGCCGTAGATATAGGCGCCCTTCAATTCGGGGAGCACGTCGCCTTCGTAAACCATCCCGCCGGTCAGCGAGCGCGACACGCCGTGGTCGTGCTCGAAGGTCGGCGGCAGAAACGGATGCGGACCGCGCGGACGTTCTGCGTAAAATACGCCGCTGCCTTCCATCACGCTCCAGCCGTAATTTCCGCCCCGCTCGATCAGGTAAACCTGCTCCAGCAAATCCTGGCCGTTGTTCCCGACCCAGAGTCGTTTCAACTTTTTGTCCCACACCATCCGCCACGGATTGCGCATTCCGTAGGCAAACGTTTCGGGACGCGCGTTTTCCAAATCGAGAAACGGGTTGTCCGGCGGGACGGAATAATTGCGGCCTTCGTCCGGATTTTCGATATCGAGCCGGAGGACTTTGGCGTGCAAAACGGACAGGTTCTGGCCGGTCAGCCGCGTGTCCGAATCGCCCGTGCCGTCGCCGCTGGTCACGTAAAAATAGCCGTCGTCATCGAAAGCCATCGCACCGCCGGTGTGGCCCCAGGTATCCCATTCGATGATTACCTTCATCGTCTCCGGGTAAACCGTGGCCGCCTTGTCGCGGGTCATCCGGTATTCGCGGATCTGAACGCGTCGTTGCTCTCGGGCCGAAGACATCTGGCCAAACGCCGACAGGTAAAACCGGCCGTTTTCGGCGAATTTCGGGTGGAACTCGATGCTGTAAAACGTGTTTTCCGGCGACTGCATCAGCACCTCGGTCTCACCGGTCTTCCGGTCCAGTAACCGCACGAGGCGGGATCCTTTCGTGCCGGGAGGCTGGTCGATGAACAGCATCCGCTTCGTGTCCGGTTCGAATTGGAAATCGATCAGGCGGGAGATTGGGATGTGCTCGAGTGCCCTTTGGGCGCGGTAGGGCAACGGCGGATCAGGCGAGCCGACGAGGTTGGTGTCCAGCCCGCCGATCTTTTGCAGATCCGCCGGCAGAGCCGTTTTCGGATCGAACACGCCTTCGAATTTGAGCGTGCCGTAGTTTTCGTGCTTGTGAAAATCGCGGATCACCATCGTGTCCTCCGACACGGAAAGCTCGGCCTGTTGCTTGTTTTCGAAACGTGAATCGTAGTCGTATCGGCAGAGGGTGAACTTCCATTCATCGCCGATCTTCGGGGCACCACCGGTGGGTTTGAAATCGGTCCACGGGATCCGGCCTTCCACCTGCCAGCCGGTGTCGGCCTTGTCGTCGTTCAGCGTGCCGTTCACCACCACTTTCACCGCGTGTCCGAAACGGTCCTTGTTCTTGTAGGTGTCATACTGCCCCGGTTCACGATCCGGATAGTAAATGTCGAGCAGCGTCCCAAGCGGCGTGGCCTGCAGCTCGTAGTAACCCGTCTGGTCGGGGGAGGGTTTGAAAAACAGCTCGAAGACATCATCCAGCCAGAGTTCCCCGTCCCGTTCCTTCCGCGTCGCCCGCAAATCGCCGTCCTCCATCTCCGCGAAGTAGTAGAGATACTTCGCATCCCACAGCAGCTTCGCTTTCGTCGAGGTTGTGGCTTCCGTGTCGCCTTCCTTCACCCACGGCATCACAAAATTCGGGATCTCTGCGGCGTGCCGCCAGGCCGGGTCGTCCGCTTTCCCGTCGAGGCGGATGGGTGTTTCGGTCTGGCGGCAGGGGTAAGGTTCTGCGGAAAACGCCGGTGCGGCGAGAAGCCCGATCAGTCCGAAAAACGATCCAACCCTGTTGATTCGGCGAACCAACCCTGTTGATTCGTCTTCGCGATTTTTTTGAAATCTCATTTCTCTTTGGAAGGACGACCGTGTGGCCAGGGGGCAGGCTGTTTCCAGTTCCAATCGCTCTGGTATTTCACCTCGCTGAGATGCGGGGTCTCCATCCAGCCATCGATTTTGTCACGCTTCGCGATGAGCAACGCATCGAGCGCGCCGCTTGTCATGAGGGTTCGCTCGACCGGCCAGGTCGGCTTGCCGGTGTGAAACATTTTTTCGATGTCCTCCATCATCAGCGCGAAGTGATAATACGAACGGGCTTCCTGCGTCGCGAACAATGCCGATTCGCTGGTGCCGTCTACCAG
>JABDJT010000386.1 GCA_013003335.1 Verrucomicrobiales bacterium
TTCGTGAATTTCGGTTCCGGCGTCTCAAGATTCTCCGCCAGCCAAATCTGCGAAGCTTTCGTTCCCCGATACCCTTTTCGATACAAATCATAGCCCTCGCGGGTGAACAGCAGCTTTTTTCCATTGGGCGAAAGCGCCGCCCGGACGCCTTCCGCATCGAAGAGGAGCTTCTCCGCCTTCCGTTCATCGATTCGCACCCGGTAAAAACGCGTGGCACTCCGTGTTCCGAAATCGCGTATTGCGGAAATCAGGATCGATTTTCCTTCGGGATAAAACCCGAGAATTCGCGAACCCTCCGAATGAAATGTGACCTGCCGGGGAATTCCGCCCCGCACCGGCACGACAAACACCTGCTCTTTTCCTTTTTCGAGGCGGGTAAATCCGATCTCCTTCCCGTCCGGAGAAAACACGGGTCCGTTTTCATAGCCCGCGTGCCCGGTCAGTCGGCGGGCCCGTCCGCCGCGCGTCCGCGCAATCCAGATATCACCGGCCCAGGCAAAAGCCACCTGGCTGCCGTCCGGAGACAGCGCCGGATAGGTTGCCAGCGTGATTTTGCGGGGTGTGAGGTCGGGTTGACCACCCTGAGCAGGCAGAAAATCTGCGCAAACGAGGAAAACAGAAAGGATGAAAATCAGACGCAGGTTCATAAAAATCAGGGATTTTGTCGGGAAAGTCGAAGATTGTCGAACTGGATCATGATAAAATGTGTCAGCACATTCGGGTAGTAGCCGCTTCGGGCGACTGCCTTTTCCCGAATGAACAGGGTCTGTTCGGCGAACGACCCCTGTTGATTCGTAAAGCGATTCCAAATTGATGATCCGCCTCCTCCAAATCTGTATCGTCCTTTTCTGGCTCGGCACCACCGGCTGGCTGGCCTGGACAATCTGGAAACCGGGCGGGACGGGGTTCGTGGAAATGGATCCTCAGGAGGCGCTCGACACGTTTTTCGAGTGGAACGAATCGACCACGATGACGATCATGGAAAACGGCCGGCGCATCGGGCAGGTCAACGTGTCCGGGGTGGCCGGAGAGGACCGGCGGAAAAATCGCGGGTTTCTCAAAACGTTTTCCATGGCCGGCTCGCTCGACAACACCGATCAGCCGGGATCGGTCGGGCTGTTCTGGCGGGCTTTGCACGATTTTGACAACAATCAGCCGATGAATCTGCTCGCGGGCGAGCTGTCGCTCCGGATTCCTGCGCGGCAGCTGACCGCCCATGTCGAAGTCGAAGGCGATCCGGCCGTTTTGAAAGCCCGCGCCCTGCTCGGCGAAGTGAAACTGTTTGAATACGACGGCGATCCGGAAAAACTGCCGGAAGTGCCCGGAACGCTGACCGAGGGGCTGGGAGGGAGTTTACTCGGTGATTTTACCAACCCGGAATCCCTCCAACCGGAAATCAAGGCGAGCCGCGGCGACCGCGAATTCGGCACCAGCCGCGAAATTCCCGTGTTCCGGCTCGAAATTTCGCCCGGACCGGACATGCCGGGACTGGTCGTCTTCCTGTCCACCGCCGGCGAACCGCTCAAGGTCGAAACAGAATTCGGAGTGGAATTGATCTCCGAAGTTCTCGTGCCGCTGGAAGTGTATCGCTGAGAGACGGTTGCATTTTCGAATGAACAGGGTTCGTTCGGCGAACCAACCCTGTTGATTCGATCACACGTAATCTCTTTTCGCATGAAAACCGCTGAAACCTGGATCTCCGCCCACGACGATTTCGAAGACATCCGTTATGAGAAAACGGAGGATGGCGGAATCGCGAAAATCACGATCAACCGGCCCGAAGTGCGCAACGCATTCCGCCCGCAGACGGTTCACGAAATGCTGAAAGCCTTCGACCTGGCGCACGATGACCCGGAAATTGGAGTCATCATCCTGACGGGTGAAGGCGATCTGGCGTTTTGCTCGGGGGGCGACCAGAAGGTGCGTGGCCATGCGGGGTATGTCGGCGAAGACGGCGTGCCGAGGCTGAATATTCTCGACGTGCAGAAAAAAATCCGCGGCCTCCCGAAACCGGTCATCGCCATGGTGGCCGGCTATGCGATCGGCGGCGGACATGTGCTGCACGTCGTTTGTGACCTGACAATCGCGGCGGAGAATGCGCGTTTCGGCCAGACCGGACCAAAGGTTGGCTCGTTCGATGGCGGGTTGGGTTCCAGCTACCTCGCGCGGATCGTGGGCCAGAAAAAAGCGCGCGAAATCTGGTATCTCTGCCGGCAATACGACGCGGAGCAGGCGCTCGACATGGGTTTGGTGAACACTGTTGTTCCGCTCGATCAACTCGAAGCCGAGACGGTACAGTGGGCGCGGGAAATCCTCGAGCATTCCCCGCTGGCGATTCGCTGCCTCAAAGCGGCCCTCAACGCGGATTGCGATGGCCAGATCGGCCTCCTCGATCTCGCCGGAAACGCCACGTTGCTGTACTACATGAGTGAGGAAGCGAAGGAAGGCAAAAACGCCTTCGTCGAAAAACGGAAACCCGATTTTTCGAAATTTCCACGGGTGCCCTGATCGGGCTCTTCAGCCCTCGTCTTTCCCGGCCGTCCAGATGATGGCATTCGCCAGCATGCGGATGAAAACGGGATCGCGAAACGTTTCATCGGAGTGCCCGTAAGTCGTGCCGGCCACACGGGTGCCTTTGAAATCGTTCACCCAGATCACGGGGTGTTCCTTGCCGGTATTTTCGCTCACAGACGTCGCGAGCGCTTTCGCATTCGGCCAGAGTTTTTCGATGATGTAGAGTTCATCTGTCGGCGTGACCCAGTCCGTCGGGATTTTTTTCATGACCGGGTGATCCGGCGCGGTGATTTTCACGGGATACTCGCTCTTGTGCTCGTGCTTCTTGCTCGTCACCCCGAGAAATTCGCGCCAGTCATCGACTTCCGCATCGCGATAAGTGTGCATCGCGCAGTGCACCACCACGGCGGGAACGCCCGCACGATGAGCTTCGGTGATCTTGCGGATGTATTCCGGGTCGGTCGTTTTGGCGAAGCACTCGTTGTGAATGACGACGTCGAAGCCGTCGGCCCAGTTCGGGTTGTTGTAGAGGTCGATCTTCGCCGCTGTGCCGCGACCGCCCATGTTGACGACCTGGAATTCCACGTTGGCCAGCTCGCCGACGCCGGACCCGAGGGCGTAGGTTTGGAAAATGTAGTTGTGGCAGCAGCCGCCGGTGATGATCAGCGCCTTGATGTGTTCGCCGGAATACAGCTCTTTTTTCGGCAGGCCCTTGCCCTTTTTGCCCTTTCCCTTGGCGTTTTTCGCCTTGGCCGCGGCCGGTTGTTTCGCACCGGATTTTTTACCATCGTCCTGAGCCATCAGGAACACCGTCGTTCCGGCAAATATCAGGGCGGCGAGGAGGGAGAGACCGGGTTTCAATTTCATAGCGGAAAAACTAGCGCAGGCCGTTGGCACGCGTCTACCGGAAAAATCGAAAGGCCTCGAAATGGAAGTTTACCCGCCGGTCTGCCACCTACAATTTCTCGTAAACACCTTCGTCCCGCTTTTCCAGCACGGTGAATCCGGCGCTCTTGGCATCGGATACGGACAGGGGGCCGGCCACTTTCGGGGTGTTGATCCCTTTCGAAATGAGTTTCTTCACCGGGCTGCGGCAAAGCGGGCACAACTCCAGCGGAGGCCGTGAAACGGGTCGGCGAAGCTCGAAACCCTTCGCGCAGATTCGGCAGGAAGCCTCTTCCGGGTCAGTGGCGATGTACTCGTAGATTGGCATCGTGTTCGGAAAATTGTACACAAAAACGGCGGAATCCGCAAAAGGTGATTCCGCCATCTACGTGGGAGAAAACCCGGGAGAAATGACTCTCCCGAAACTTCGTCAGCCGGTTTACCAGCTCGACTTGATCACGCCCGGAAGCTGACCCTTGGATGCCAGTTCGCGAAACGAGATTCGTGACATCTCAAAACGACGCAGGTAACCGCGACGACGACCGGTGACACGGCAGCGATTGACCACGCGGGTCGGGCTCGCATCGCGCGGGAGCATCGAAAGCCCAACGTAATCATTTTCCGCTTTGAGCTTGGCACGCAACTTTGCGTACTTCTCAACGGTCTTCTTTTTGCGCTTGTTGCGCTCTATCCAGCTTTTCTTCGCCATGGTCGGGTGGGAATTTACGTTTTTTGACGGATTTTCAAGGGGAAATGCGGAATTTATTGCCAGCGTGCCGCTTATTGACGATGCTCTCCACCATGAATACGAAGGCAATTCCGGGATTCCTGATCGGCTTCAGCCTGGCTTTCAGCGGCCTGTCAGGTCTCCGTGCGCAGGAAAAACCCAACTCCAAACCCGAATCCGCAGCACCAGCGGATGCGGAGCAGGAAAAACTCGGCGACGAGAATGCCGACTGGCTGGAATACTACTACAAGGATCCCACGCCGGAAAAATTCGTCGAGAAAATGAAAATTTTCAGCGCGGACGGCACGCTGAGCGACGACCACGCGCGCCCGGCCCTGATCGGGTTCATCAGCCAGGTCGTGCGGCAGAATCGCGACCGGGTCGAGGAATGGTATCGCCAGCTCAGTGGCCTCCCTGCACAGGACCGGAAGACAATTCACACCGGCCTGCTGTTTTCCCGCACGAAAGAGGCCGATGAGATTCTCAAGAAACGGTTCGGACCCCAGTTCGATGACCTGAAAGCGAACACGCCCAAAGTGCTCGAACTGCCACTCGATCGCAATGAAACCATGGACATGCTGTGGGGCTATTTTTATGCCACGGGCTCGGAATCGGCTATCCGCCGCATGATTTACGCCTTCCGCTTCGACAAGGCCCCCGACGATCCCGAAGGGGTTGAAATCCCGGAAGGCTTTCGCCCGCTCTACAAGGAACTTCCCTCCGCCACCCTGGAAATGATCGTTTCCAATGCCCGGCGCCATCCGAAAATCCTCGAGATCTGTAAAAAAATCTACAAGGAGGACAAAACCCTGATTCTTGGCGAGAAGGAATGGCTCTACGACCTGCTCTCCCGGATTGATCCCAAGGCATATCCTCCGCGACCGGCGAAAGATGAGGCGTGACGTTTGATTGCGGGATTGGGCTTGAGATCGCCGATTTGTTAGGGCCGATTTTGTGCGACGATCGACACGTCGTGAGCGACTTCAAATGGTGTGTCAATTCCCGCCCGAACTGAGAGTGTATCCCCTGGAAAGTCGGGTACAGGAATCTTAAAATGTGAAATCCCTCCAGGAATATGTGGATTGCCCACGAACGGTACGCTGCGCTCGTGCCGAAAGTCCCCGCCTGATGTTTCGAGGATCCAATGCAAGTCTGCATCCGCGACGGCCTCTTTGCTCCAGAGACTGACACTGATTACCTCACCGACTTCGACGGAATTTTCATCTGTGATTGGAGAGATGCTGAGTTCCATTGTTTCGATTCAACAGGTTTCGTTTGGCAAACCGATTGACTACACTTCGCTCCGTCTTTCTCCGCTGCGCTCCGAATCTGTTGGTTCGCGAAACTGTTTCAGCCTTTCCCCAGCGCGGCCTGCATCAGCTCGAACCCACGGCTGATCAGGTCCTTCCGATCCTCCAGCAGGCCGGCGGCGAGGAGCGCGTTGTCGATCAACTGGGCGCCGACGAGCTTGGCGCGGTCGGTGTTTTCCTCGCGGTTTTCGGCGATAGCCTTGATCAATTCATGGCGGGGATTGATCTCCAGCTCGACTTTAACGGGCGGAGGCGCGTCATCGGGATTCATCGCACGCATCATCGCGCGCATTTGGGCATTCATGCCGTCGGCCGGCGTGAGAGCCGCGACGGGGCTGCCAATGAGGCGTTTTCCGATTGTGACTTTGTCGACGTTTTCCCCACCGATTTCCTTTAAAAACTCGCAAACGGCATTCGCATCGTCGTCCGGAAGCGGATCGCCTTCACCTTCCGCGGACGGGTCGTCGTCGAGTTCCACGGCGGCGCTGTCAGCGGCGAGGAGCGCTTTTCCATCGAACTCGTGGAGGTTTTGCACGAGCACCTCATCGACGGCATCGAAGAAATAAATCACCTCGATCCCCCGCGCTTTGAAGGCCTCGAGATACGGACCGGATTCGATCGTTTCGCGGTCCGCGCCGATCAGGTAGTAAATCTTGTCCTGGCCATCTTTCGCGCGCGTCAAGTAGTCGGCGAACGAGGTCATCTCGCCTTTTTCGAGCATGGACGATTCGAAGCGGAGCAACTCGGCGGCCTTCTCCCGGTTGGCGAAATCCGTCACGACGCCTTCCTTCAAAAACCGGCCGAATTTCGCGTAAAAATCGTCGTATTTCTCGGCGTCGTCCTTCGCTTCCGCAGCGAGAAATTTCAGGAACCGCTTCACGACCACGCCGCCGATCCGCTGGACAAGCGAGCTGTCCTGCATCGATTCGCGCGAAATGTTCAGCGGGATATCCGCGCTGTCGATCACGCCGCGGAGAAAGCGCAACCACTCCGGCAGCAGGCCTTCGGGCTTGTCGTCGATCAGCACGTTTTTGCAATACAGCGACACGCCCGGCTCCATCTGGCCGAAGCCGAACACCTCGGTATTCTGCTCGGGCACGAACAGCAGCGCGTTCAATTCGATCGGTTCGCTGGCCTGGAAATGCATCCGGTAACGCGGCTCGTCGAAGGCGTTCGAGGCGAACTTGTAAAACTCGGTGTATTCCTCGTCGGTGATATCCTTTTTCCGCTTCCGCCACAGGGCTTCGACGGTGTTGATGCGGTCCTCGCCGAGCGTCAGCGGGAACGCGACGAAGCCGGAGTAATTCTTCAAAATCGTCTCGATCCGGCCTTTTTCCGCAAACTCCGCCTGCTCCTCGCGGAGGTGGACGACGATTTTCGTGCCGCGCGGGAGCTCCTCCTCCG
>JABDJT010000393.1 GCA_013003335.1 Verrucomicrobiales bacterium
GGCAAAATTGATTCAGCAGAACCGGAACCGGCGCAGGAGGGGGCCGCCGAAAACTGAACGATCATGCTCTCGAACATCATCATACTTCTCAGCATGGCGCTGATTGTGGCCGGCCTCGTCTTTTTCCTCGGGGCGGCGATCGGAATTGTGCGGTTCCCGGATTTTTACACACGGATGCATGCTGCGGGGAAAGGGGACACGCTTTCCAGCCTGCTGGTGGTGATGGGATTTGCCCTGTTTCATGTGCACGATATCGAATTCACCGGGGAATGGTGGAAGGCACACGGAGTCGAATTGTTCGTGGTGCTGAAGCTGGCGGCCATTTGCGCCTTCATTATGATCACCAGCCCGACTTCGACGCATGCCCTGATGGATTCGGGTTGGGAGGACGGAATTGATCCGGAATTGAAGGATGAAAACTCCAACGCGCTGAAGGGGGATCCCCGTTGATTTTGATCCGATGATTCCGATTTTCGATTACATCATCCTGATCTTTATGGTTATCGCGGCGATTATTTCGCTGAAGGTGAAGGATCTGCTGAGTGCTTCGATGGTATTCGGCATCTACAGCTTTTTGATTTGTCTGTTGTGGGCGGAAATGGGCGCAGTAGACGTGGCATTTACGGAGGCGGCGGTTGGAGCCGGGGTCAGTGCGGTTTTCCTGATCGCGACGGTTTACAACACGAAACGGAGGTCATCGGATTGAGCTGACATGAAGTGGTTCGCGCTCATCGCGGTGGTTATCACCGGCAGTCTACTGATCTACGGGGTCTCCGATTTTCCGGATTGGGGAGACGCGCAGTCGCCCGCCAATGCGGGTGCAAAGTCATCCACCGGTGAGCCGATCGGCGAATCTGTTTCGCAGTTTTACATCACGGAAACCGGCCGACTGACTCATGTGCCGAACCTCGTCACCGCCGTGCTGGCTGATTATCGGGGATACGATACGATGTTTGAGACCGTGGTGATTTTTGCCGCCGGCATGGCGATTTTCGCGATCTTGCGGGTGCTCCGGGAAGATAAACATACGCTCGGCCCACCGGCGAAGGACACGACGGCCGACGGGGATCACGGACGGATCATCGTCGGGACGACCTGCAAAATCCTGATTCCGGTGATCCAGCTTTTCTCACTCTACGTGGTGGCTCACGGTCACTACAGCCCGGGCGGTGGTTTCCAGGGCGGGGTGATGCTTGGGGCGAGTTTCATTTTGCTGGCTGTCGCGAAAGATCTTGGGTCGGCGTTGACGTGGTTCACGGAAAAGCGGTTTATGACGCTTGCCTGCGTGGGGATTCTGATATACGCGGGATTCGGGCTGATGGCGCAGTTCCTGCAGCGGCATTTTCTCGATTACGGTGTTCTTCACGTCATTCTGCCGAAGACCGATGAAGTGATGGCTCGTTCGCACAGCATGCTCGGGGTGGAAATCGGGGTCGCCTTCACGGTCACAGCGATCATGTTCGCCATTTACGCCAACCTCTCTTCGCGGGGTGAACTCAAACGCGGTCTGTAATTCCGGTCATGAAAGAATTTTTCGAAACCAGCATCGAGCCGCATTTCAATTACTGGGTCTACGTGATCCTGATGATGATTGGTCTGTGGGCCGTTATTGCGAAAAACAACCTGATCAAGAAGCTGATCGGGATGTCAATTTTCCAGACGGCGATCATCCTGTTTTACGTGTCGGTCGGTGTCAAAAAGGGATCGGGAATACCGATTATCCCGAAGGCCAAGGAAGCCGCGGCAGGTGCCGGCGAACACGGGGCCGCCGGCGCCGTCAATCCTGATCTGTTCGCCAACCCTCTCCCTCACGTGCTGATGCTGACCGCGATCGTCGTGGGTGTCTCGACACTTGGCGTCGCGCTGGCCGTCGCCCAGCAACTCTTCAAAGATTTCGGAACGCTCGAGGAAGACGAAATCCTCGAACAAATCAAAACCGCCGACAAAGCTTCGCCCGATGGCTGATCAATTTCCCGCCATCATCGTCCTGGCGCCGTTGTTCGGCGCATTGATCGTCGGACTGGCCGGTTCGCGGGATCATCGGATCTGTTTTCCCGTCGTGCTGGTTTCGCTGGCGGTTTCTCTCTTCGCGTCGCTCGGCGTATTCCTGCAAGTGCTCCAGTCCGGCCCGGTCAGCTATTTCATGAGTGGATGGGACACCGAGAAATCCGTGCTAGGAGCCGGGATCGAACTGCGCATTGATGCGATCAACGGCCTGGTCCTGATCGTGATAGCGGTTGTTTCAATACTCGTTTCCATCTTCTCCATCCGCCGGGCCGGTGAAGAAACCACGGAGAAAACGCCGCAATTCTACGTGCTTTTCCTGCTTCTGACGGTCGGCATATTCGGCATGACCGTGACGAACGACGCCTTTAACCTGTTCGTGCTCGTCGAGGTCTCTTCGCTCACCAGTTACGCCCTGATCGCGATGGGGAAGGCGCGCCGGGGGACCATGGCGGCGTTCAACTATATCTTGATGGGCACGGTCGGCGCGTCGTTTTACCTGCTCGGAGTCGGCTACCTGTATTTGAAAACCGGGACGCTGAACATGGGCCACATCCACGAGGTTTTGACGGCCAACGGCGGGGAAATCGGGCGTTCGCCCTCCGTGATGGTCGCGTTCGTGATGATTCTCGTCGGCCTGTGGATCAAGATGGCGTTTTTCCCGCTCTACGGCTGGTTACCAAATGCCTACAGCTACGCGCCTTCGACCAGCGGATGCATTCTGGCTCCGCTGATGACCAAGGTTTCGGTTTACGTCATGATCCGGGTGATGCTCGGCGTTTTCGGTTGGGAATGGGTGTTTGGGCATCTCGGATGGAATCACGCGGTGGTCTGGCTGGCGGTGATTGCGATCCTGGCCGGCTCGGTATTGGCTCTCGCGCAGCGCGAGCTGAAAAAAATGCTGTGTTACCTGATCGTTGCCGAAGTTGGTTACATGGTTGGCGGAGCCTGGCTGGCCGACAGCGAAGGCTGGGGCATGACCGGAGCGATTTATCACATCCTCGCCGACGCGTTCATGACGCTCTGCCTGTTCATCGCGGCTTCGATTTTGGTGAAACGGTGTAAAGCACGCCGGATAGAGGATTTGGGAGGAATGTTCAAAAAAATGCCGGTCACGATGACTGGATTTATCATCGGGGCGCTGGCCATGATCGGCATACCGCCGACCTGCGGATTCTTTTCCAAGTTTTACCTGATCCGGGGAGGAATCGAATCGGGGCACTGGGAATTCGTTGCTGCCCTGATCCTGTCCAGCCTGATCAACGCCGTCCTCTTTTTCCGGATTTTTGAGATTGCCTTTTTTGGAAACAAACCGGCCGAAGGCCATGGTCACGAGGAGGGCGAGACGAGTGAACAGGGTTCGATTGGCGAACAGGCCCTGTCGGTTCGTGAAGCGCGTCTTTCGACGCTGATTCCGTTGTTGGTGACCGCGGCAATTGTCATTTTACTGGGAGTCTTCAACGGGCCGGTGATCGCGGTGATCCGGTCCGCCATTGAACCTTTGATTGCTGTGGGCGGATGACGGATTCAGTGAACAGTTTGTTGCCCGTTTGGGCGTGCCTGGCTTCGCTTCTCGCGGTTCCGGCGATCCTGATTTTCCGGAAGGAACCGTTTCTCCGCGAGGGCGCGACCTTTGTTGCCGGATTGGTCAAGCTCGGCTTCGTCATCGCGATTTATCAACACGTCAAGAACGGCACGGCCGTCGAATGCGTGCTGATCGAAGGCCCGCTTCCGATTGTGCTGCGCGTCGACGCGCTCGGGATGGTGTTTGCGCTGGTCGCGTCGAGTTTGTGGATCCTGACCTCGCTCTACGCGATCGGTTACATGCGCGGGCTGAAAGAACATTCGCAGACGCGGTTTTTCGCGTTTTTCGCGGTGTCGCTTTTTGCCACGCTCGGTGTCGCGTTCGCGGGGAATTTGCTGACCCTCTATCTTTTCTACGAAATCCTGTCGCTCTCGACCTGGCCGCTGGTGACGCATCACCAGGACAAGGAAGCGCGATCCGGCGGGCGGACCTATCTCGCGCACTTGCTCGGGACTTCGGTCGCATTTGCCTTGCCGGCGCTGATTTTCACGTGGGTGAAAACCGGCAGCGAAATTGAATTTGGAAAAGCGATTCTCGAATCCGGTGATCTCGGCCCGTGGCCGACGGTGGCATTGTTGCTGGCGTTCTGTTTCGGATTTTCCAAGGCGGGCATGATGCCGTTTCACTCCTGGCTGCCCGGCGCGATGGTTGCGCCGACGCCCGTCTCCGCTTTGCTTCACGCCGTGGCCGTGGTGAAAGTCGGTGTCTTCTGCGTGATCCGGGTGGTGACCGAAGTGTTCGACACCGATCTGCTGACCCAGGCAATCGGCGCGCTTTCGCCTTCGGAAATCCTGGCCTGGGTGGCGGCGTTCACCGTGCTGGTTTCCTCACTGATCGCTCTGACGCAGGATAATCTGAAACGAAGGCTGGCTTTTTCGACGATCGGACAACTCTCCTACATCGTGCTGGGAGTTGCGTTGCTGCACGATCTCGCGTGGCGCGGGAGCGTGCTTCATATCGCCGCCCACGCCACGGGGAAAATCACGCTCTTTTTCTGCGCGGGTGCGATCTATGTGGCCACCGGAAAAAAATACATTTCGCAGATGCGCGGCCTCGGTCGTCGCATGCCGATCACTTTCACGGCGTTTTTCATTGGTTCACTCGGGGTGATCGGTTTGCCGCCCTCGCTTGGATTGATCAGCAAATTTCACCTCGTTCTCGGCGCGGCGAATGCGGGCCAGATCGCACTGCTGGTCGTGTTCCTGATCAGCACGATTTTGAATGCCGCTTATTTTCTCCCGATCGTTTATCAGGCCTTTTTCCCGAAATCCGACGAGGTCGATCCCGGCGAGGCTGGCGCGGAGAAATTTTCGTGGCATTCGGTGAAGGAAGCGCCGTGGGCGTGCGTGGTGCCGTTGTCGATCACGGCCCTGTTGAGTTTCGGCCTGTTTTTCACATCCGGTTTTTTGCAGGAGCTGGTGAAACTTTTTGTGGCAAGTCATTGAAATGAGCGAAGACCCGAACAAATCTCAAGATTCATCCGGCGAATTCGACTGGTTCGATAAGCCGAAGTCGCGGCGGTTTCTCTGGAAGTTGCTCATCGGCGCGTGCGTTCTTTTCGCTGTTCTGGAGATCCCGCTTTTCATCGCTCACAAGCGGCACAGCCATTTCAATCCGGAGGAGAACCCGACCTTTGACGGCTGGCTTTTCTTTTACGCACTGCTCGGATTTATCGGCTGCTCGCTCATGATCCTTGCCGCGAAAGGCCTCGGCAAATGGCTGAAACGACCGGCCGATCACTACGGCTCAAACGAAGACGAACCCCTTCCCGACGACGTCGATGAATCTCTTCGCTGACATCCATTTTCCCCCGGCTCTGACGCTGCTGTTCGGGGCGCTTTTGGTGCCGCTGTTTCGCGGGCACTGGCGAAATGTGTACGTGATTGCCCTGCCGGTGATTGCCTTTTTCCAGATCGCCGGTCTGCCCTCGGTTGCGGAAGGCAATCCTGCCGTCGTTCGCGCCACACTCGATTTGTTTCCGTGGCTGACCGATCAATCTCTCAGCTTTCTCCGCATCGACAAGCTGGCGAAAGCGTTCGGTTACATCTTCACAATCAATGCGATTGCCGCCTTTATTTTCGCGTTTTACCTGAAGAAAAGCACCCAGCACATCGCAGCGCTGGTTTATATCGGCGGCGCGCTCGGTGCGGTTTTTGCCGGTGACCTCGTTTCGCTCTACGTGTTTTGGGAGTTGATGGCGGTGGCCTCGACCTTCGTCATCCTCGCCCGGCAGACGGATCGCGCGAAAGGCGCAGCGTTCCGCTATATTTTGATTCACATCCTCGGCGGGCTGTTTTTCCTCGCGGGGATGGTGATGGTCGTCGCGGACACCGGGTCGATTGCGTTCGACGGCTTCGATTTCGAAAATCAGAACGCCGGCACCTGGCTGATTCTGCTCGGTTTTCTGGTGAATGCCGCGGCCCCGCCGTTCTCGGCCTGGCTTTCGGACGCTTACCCGGAGGCGAGCGTGACCGGCGGCCTGATCCTTTCGGCCTACACGACGAAGACAGCGGTTTACACCCTATTGCGCGGTTACGAAGGCTGGGATCCGCTGATTTGGATCGGCTGCGTGATGTCGGTTTACGGGATCATCTACGCCCTATTGGAAAACGACATGCGCCGAATTCTGGCCTACTCGATCATCAACCAGGTCGGGTTCATGGTCTGCGCGGCGGGCATCGGCGGAGCGATCGCAATCAACGGCGCGACGGCCCACGCATTCTGCCACATCATTTACAAATCGTTGCTCTGGATGTCGGCGGGAGCGGTGTTGTATCGCGTCGGGAAATCAAAATGCACCGAGCTGGGCGGGCTGTATAAAACGATGCCGTGGACCCTGATTTTCGGGACGATCGGGGCGCTCGCAATTTCAGCCGTGCCATTGACCAGCGGGTTCACCAGCAAAACGATCATTCTCTACGCCGCTGAACAAAGGGGGCTTTTCTGGCCGTGGCTGATCCTTGAGGCGGCTTCGGCGGGTGTTTTTCTGCATGCGGGCATCAAGTTTCCGTATTTCGTTTTCTTCAACAAAGATCGCGGCCTGCGACCGAAAGAAGCTCCCATGTCGATGCTCGGTGCGATGGCGATTTTGGCGTTTTTCTGCATCTACCTCGGGATCAATCCGCAGCCGCTCTACGACATCCTGCCCGGAAACCACGGGGACTTTCACGCATGGAAGTTCGCCAAAATCGTCACCCAGATGCAGATGCTAATGCTTTCCGCGCTCGTCTTTTTCATCTTCCTGCCGATGCTGAAACGGACCGACACCATCTCGCTCGACACGGATTGGTTGTATCGAAAAGGAGGACGCCTTCTATTCGATTTTGCGGATCGTTCGCTGAATTCGATCAATACCGCGAGCCGGCGGATTTTCATCGATGGTCTCGCGGGGTGGACCGGTCGATTTTTTATTGCCGCTCCGTCAAGATTTCTCGGCTGGGTTCTGGCACCAATCTGGGCCGCGACAGGAGCGGACAAGGAAGAAATCGAATCGCGCAAAGCCCGAATTAACGAGCGCAGCCGCCGCGGAGCGTTCCCGATCGGAATCACCGCGATTTTGGCCGTGATTCTTCTCGGGGTGCTTTACGCCCTGAGCCTCGTGAAGTAGTCTCCGGCATGTTCACCGGCATTGTAGAAGAGTGCGGCACCCTCGAAAAAATTGAGCCGGTGGCGACCGGCGCGCGCCTGGAAATTGCCGCCTCGTTTGCCGGAGAAGTGGAAATCGGGGAAAGTGTCGCCGTGAATGGCGCCTGCCTGACCGTCACGGAGCATTCGGACGAGACGATGAAATTCGATCTTCTCCACGAAACTTTACGCCTCACGAATCTCGGAGCCATCGAAGCGGGTGGAGTCGTGAACCTGGAACGCTCTCTTGCAATCGGGGACCGGTTGAGCGGCCATTTCGTGCAGGGGCATGTCGACCAAACCTGCGAAATTCTGGCCTTCAACAAATCGGGAAATGATTACCGGTTGGAGATCGAATTGCCGAGGGGGTTTGCGCACTTAGTCGTTCACAAGGGCTCCATTTGTATTGACGGCATGAGCCTGACGGTAGCGGAACTCCACGATTCGAGCCTCGCGATCTGGATTATTCCGCACACCCGGGAAATCACGAATCTCGGGGAAGAGAACCAGGTCGGCCGAAAGGTAAACGTGGAGTTTGACCTGCTGGCCAAACACCTGGCGCGGCTGTCCGGTTTCGCGGATAAAAACGAATGAACAGATTCGAAACACCGTGGAGAAAGACGGAACGAAGCGTAGTCAATTCGTTCGGAGAACCAACCCTGTTGGATCGAATCTGGATCTCTCCGCAGGAAATTAGAACCAGGGCTTCTGGCCCTGAACGTAAATCGCCTCGAACTCTTCGTCGGTCTTGGTGAGGTAAATAATTCCTTCAATCAGACCAATGATGCTGGTGACCATCGCGCCGAATCCGCAGGTCAGCACGGTGATGCAGAGCAGGATTACGGCTTCTTTCGTGTAGCCGAGGATGAATTTGTGAACCCCGAGTGAACCAAGGAGAATGCCGCAGATCCCGGCGGCCATTTTGTTGTTGCTGGTTCCACCGGGGGCCGGTGCGGGTTGGGGAGCTTCTTGTTGAGGTGGTGGTTGTTGAGGTGCGTCTTCTGACATGAGTGAATGGGTAAGTTGGTTGAAATTGTAAGGATGCGAGTCTGTGGATCAAGCCAATTCCCGTGGAGGATTGTGCAATCGGCGATTTGCGAACTCCCCGCGGAAGATGTTGCTTCCCGGATGCTCACCGTCATCAAGCTTCTCGTCTCGGCCGGACTGATTTATCTCGTCAATGAAATCGTCGTGGTCCGGGCCAAACCGTTACTAGGCAGCATGATTGCCAGTCTTCCGCTCGTGTCCATCATTACGTTCATTTGGATTTGGACGGGGTTGAAGGACAGGCCGGCTGAACAGGCGGAGAGGTTGGCGGCTCATTCCACCGGCGTGTTCTGGTTCGTGTTGCCCAGCCTGCCAATGTTCCTGTTATTCCCGTTTTTGTTGAAAAAAGGTCTATCGTTTTGGCCGAACCTGGTGATCTGCTGCCTTGTCACCGCCGGCTTGTATGCCGTAATGGCTGTCGGCCTGAAAAAGGCCGGGATAGAAATCTGAGGATCCTGAATTAGGGTGAAGTTCTGCGCTTGCACTCCCCAATGAAACCCGTTCCCCTGTACTTATTCGTCCTGGTCGCAGTCAGCTTCTTGTTCGCAGGTCCCGCAAGCGCGCAGAAGATTCGCATCAAGCTGGATGCATTCCTGGATTTGCCTTCGGCCTGGGAGATGACGCCTGAGGAGTTGGAGAAGGCATTCGATATCAAGAAGGGAAAGCGAAACGTTTTCTTCAAATGGCTCACCAAGGATAAATCGCGGGCTCACTTCCAGCGTCGGCCCTATTCCAACCTGGAGCTGAATCTGACGATCTTTGAGGGCGAAAAAATGATTCCGCTTGAGGAGGCGATCATTGACTTCAAGGACGGGAAGTTTCTCGGTATGACGCTGTCGCTTATGAATCGTGGAGACAGCGGTGGACTTGAAGATTTACCGGCGGAGGAGTTCAACCGGCGATTCAAAACCTGCGGAAAAGAAATCGGAGCCCGCCTGGAAACCAGGCCGTTCCGGCGCGAGGCGCGTCCGAAGCAGGGAATGCTGACGGAAGGGTGGATTTGGATTTCACAAGCCGGAATGGCCGTGCTGGAACACAACCCGGAAGCCCCCGAAACGATCGAGTATCTCCGGCTCCGATTTGCGCGGCGTGATGCGAAAGGGGCTTACGCTGCCGCGATGCAAACCCGGCCGGAAGCGGCCGTGAAACTTTCCGACCTGCCGGAAAACGTGACCGAGGACGAGGAAGGGAACGTGTTCATCGAGAACATTCCAATGGTGGATCAGGGGCGGAAAGGGTATTGCGTCGTGGCGTCCGCCCAGCGGTTGTTCGAGTATTATGGCATTCCCTGTGATCAGCACCAGCTGGCTCAAATCGCCGAGGCAGATCCCAACCGCGGAACGAGCACGGTCACGATTACCAATGAACTGGGCAAGATCGATCACCTTTTCAAAATCCGGTTTGAGGCTCTCGTGATGGGGCAGATGGGCCGGCTGTTCGAAGTGGAGAACAACAAGTTTCTGAGCGAGCAAATTGATGATGAGGAATTTCACAAGATCATCCGGAAATACGTGGATGAAGGAATCCCGTTGCTCTGGGCATTGCAGCTGGGCTTTTTTCCGGAGGAACCGGCCATTTCCCAGCAGGCGGTCGGTGGGCACATGCGGATGATCATCGGTTATAACAAGAAGACCAATCGGGTGATTTTTTCCGATTCCTGGGGAGCCGGTCACGAATTCAAAACGATGAATCCGGATCACGCCTTCAAAGCCTCCAGCGGCTTGTTCCTTTTGAAGCCGATTACCCGGTAGCGATCTCTCAAAGTCCCAGCGCCTCAATCGCTTCCAGGGCTCCACAGGAAAGGGACAGACATCGGTCACCGGTAATTGACGGAACGTCGGGTTCGCGGGGATTGATTCGGACGAGGGTTGCGTTCGGGCAGGCGGAAACCACCTGTTCGGACTGATAGCGAACGGTTGGTATGCCGGTGCCGGCGCCGAATTCGAGAATGACCAGCCTCGAGTCCCGATTGGAGTCGAGCCAGGATTCGAATGCGAGTTCCTGCAACGTTGTGCGCTTCGGATTCCATCCCCAATCCCCGAACATCAGGATTGCGGGACGTGCCAGTCCACCGCAGTCCGCGCACTTGGGGAGCGGTGAGATAGCTCGCATGGTTTCGGGATCCACTTCGATTTCCAAATCATCGTCCGGCCAGATTTTTCCGTTGCAATCCCGAAAACACTGGAGGTGAAGGATGCTGCCGTGGCATTCGACGACTTGGTTGAAACCGCTTCGCTGAAAGTGTCCGTCCACATTGGATGTAAAGACAAATCCCTTCATTGGGCGCGTCTGCTCGAACGCCAAAAGCTTTTGAAAACCGGGGTGCGGTTCTGTTTTGCGGTAGAGATTCAGCCGATGACCGTAAAACCCCCAACCCAGTTCAGGCGCGTCGACGAATCGTTCCGGATTGGCCATCTCCATAAAACCAAATCCGAGTTTCCGGTATGGCGGGTAGGCATTCCAAAATCCTTCGGGACCGCGAAAATCGGGAAGGCCGGAGTCCACTCCCATTCCGGCTCCAGCCGTGATGAGGAGGCAATCGGAATGCTGGAGGGCTTCTCGGGCAGCCTTGAGATCTTGCGAATTCATTCGGCGCGAATTGTGCGAGTTGCAGGGTGGAATTCAAAGTGACAGACTCGGCTCATGAATCAATTCAGCATCGGGATTTTGCTGGCCGCCGGTATAGTTGGTTGCGGCACGAGTTTGGGCGGGGAGAACTGGCCGAGATTCCGGGGAGAGAACGGGGAAGGGATTGTGAAATCAGCTGACATCCCGCCTGTCTGGGAGGAATCAGATTTTGCCTGGAAGGTGCAATTGCCCGGGTCGGGAAACGGTTCCCCGGTCGTCTGGGGAGATCGAATTTTTCTCCTGACGGCGAAGGGGAAAACTGTGTCCGATGCCGCCACCAAGCCGGCTCCTGAAAATTCGGAAAAGGGCGCGAAGAAAAAGAAGCCGAAAGCCGGGCCGGTTCCACAAACCTGGATTCCGGTTTGCGTGTCGGCAAAGGACGGTTCGGTCATTTGGCAGAAAGAATTCGAGGACGGCTCTTTCAAGGGGCACAAATTCAACTCGGCGGCTTCCAGCACGCCGGCGGTTGATTCAAAGCGGGTCATTTTCACGTGGGGTACAGCGGATCAACTGACCATGGTCGCATTTTCCCACGATGGGGAAAAGCTGTGGGAAGCTGATTTGGGCACGGTCAACGGAGGTCATGGATTCGGAGCATCGCCGATCCTGATCGGGGACCTGGTCGTGTTGAACAATGACCAGGAACGCGGGAACGGCAATTTACTGGCAGTGAACGCGGACACGGGAGATGTGGCATGGACCGTCGACCGGAAAAGTCTGCGCATCAGCTATTCGGTTCCCTGTGTTTTTGAAAGCGGTGGCCGGAAACTTCTGATGTTCACGAACTGGCAGCATGGGTTCACCGTGGTCGACCCGGCAAGCGGGGCGGTCGTTGCAGAGAAAAGTGTGTTCAACACGGACACGAATGAACGGGCGATCAGCTCACCGGTTGTGGCGGGTGACTTGGTGATCGGGACTTGTGGATTCACGGCAAACCCGAAACATTGTGTGGCCATGAGACTGGACGGTGATGAGCTGGAGGAAGTCTGGCGAATTGAGCGAAACGTCCCGCACATTCCCTGCGTGCTGGTGGTAGATACAACCGCTTACCTTTGGGATGACTCCGGGATCTGCACGGCGGTGGAGGCAGCTACCGGGGAGGAACTGTGGAAAGCCCGGATTCCGGAGATTGAAGGGAAGGTGTTTGGTTCCCCGGTAAGTGATGGCGAGAAGATTTTCTGTGCCGACGAGAGTGGGAACGTCCACGTGATTGCTGCATCACCGGAAGGTCTCACGGTATTGGGGAAAAACCGTCTGGATGATCTTTGCCGCACCACACCGGCGATTGCGGGGAACCGGATGTACGTGCGCACCAGCGAGCACCTGTTCGCGGTGAAAGGCCGCTGATCGCCGGTGATCAATTGAGGTGAGTGGACTGTGACACTGGATTCGCTTTGCCTGATTTACCGTCGCCAGACAATTGCAGGAGAAGGTTGCGATCCTCGCAGTCAATCTCGCTGAACAGCATCGTGACCTGGTGAACGGCTCCGCCCCGTTTCATGGCAGGTCGGGAATCTACCACGATCGACTCGGCGCTGATAAACTGCGATTTGTCCGACTGATCGGGACTCTCGACGTGGAATCCGATTGCGACGGATGATCCAACTTCAAATTCTCTCTGGGATTCCAGGACGATGCCGTGTTCGTTTGCACCAATGACCTGAAAGGGGGGAGGAGATGCATTGCGGGGCCACTGGTCACTGGAAGAAAGAAGGGTGTCTAACGGCTGCATCTCGCAGTACGGTAGTCTCACTTTGCCCGGTGTCAACGATGAGACTCCAACTCGAGATTTTTCTTAAAATCGAAAAAATACAAGAAACGAATTCGAAAGGAGTGGCATTTGCGGTATGGGATCCGTCGTGGTTTGTTGCCGCCGCCGCCGTCACCCATGCATATCCAGGACATTTTTTCGAAACATCGAACCACGTTTTCCTTCGAGTTTTTCCCGCCGAAAACCGAGGCCGCCTCGGAGGCACTCTATTCGACGATTGCGGAACTGGAGGATTTGAAGCCGTCTTTCGTCAGCGTGACTTACGGGGCAGGAGGGTCCACCCGGGAACTGACCCACGATCTCGTCGTTCGAATTCGGGAAACCACTTCCATCGAGGCGATTCCCCATTTGACCTGTGTTTGTCACCAGGAGGATGAACTTCGGGAAATTCTCGAGCGGTACGCAGCGGCCGGGGTCGGAAACATTCTCGCACTGGGTGGCGATCCGCCGAGAGATGTGGGTGAGGAATACGACCGAAGCAGGGACGCTTTCCAGCATGCGGCCGGGCTGGTCAGATTTATCGGACAATTCAACGAATCGGGTGTGCATGAGGATTCCCGGGGATTCGGGATCGGCGTGGCAGGGTTTCCCGAAGGGCATCCGGCCACGCCCAACCGCCTGAAAGAAATGGACTATCTGAAGGCCAAGGTCGATGCAGGAGCGGACTACATCGTCACGCAGCTTTTCTTTGAAAATCGCGACTTTCTCGATTTTCGGGATCGCTGTGAATTGGCTGGAATCACCGTTCCGGTCATTGCCGGAATTATGCCGATCAGTTCGAAAAAGGGAATGGACCGAATGGCGGACTTGGCCGCCGGTGCCCGGTTTCCCGCCAAGCTCCTTCGGTCATTGAACCGGGCCGACGACTCCGATCCCGGTGCTGTTGAAAGGGTGGGAATTCATCACGCGACCGAGCAGTGCCTCGATCTGCTCGAAAACGATGTCCGCGGAATTCATTTTTATACCCTGAACAAATCTCACGCCACGCGCGAGATCTACGCCAATCTCGGGATCCGCGATACGGAGGGGCTGTAATTCTCAACAGCAGATATGAGACCTCCCCCCGGCGCAAAAAATGACCGCTTCCCGTGGCGTTTTATCGTCTATCTGCTGGTCCTTTTCTACCTGGTAGGAGATCTCGTTTTGTTCGACGGGCCAATCCACCAATATTATTTCAAACGACAGGCATTTTCCGAAGAGGCCCGCAAATTCGCCGAAGAAAACAAAGTTATCGTCCTCGTAAACCGGGAGCCGATTACAAAAGACCAGGTCGCCCTGGCTGTGACAGATCATCTTTACCGGCGGGGTAAAACCGCGGAGGATTTGACGGAAAAAAATCTCCAGATCACGACCCTCGCGGTCGTGCAGGACCTGGTGAATGATCTGCTAGTGACCCAATATTGCGAGGGCGAGGGCTTCGAAGTGCCGGAGGAAATCGTGAACGAATTCATCAGTTCCTTTGAAAGTCAGTTCGATTCAGCGGAGTCTCTGGCCGGGCGGAGCGAGGCGTTGAAACTCGATGAAGAAAATCGCAACCGGCGGCTGAAACGGCTGATCACGGAGAAATACTGGATCGAGAAGCGGATCGACCCGGCTGTGGCGGTGACGGATGAAGAAGCTCGCGATTTCTACGAGCGAAACCGGAAAATTGAGCCCGGATTTCAAAATCCCGAGCGATTTCACGCCCGGCACATTTTTCTGAGCACCGTCATGAAACGCGGTCCCGAACGGGAACAACTCATTCGGGACGTCCATCGGAAACTGGTCGCGAGCGAAGCACCGTTCGAAAAATTGGCAGCCGAATTCTCGGAAGACGAGAGAACCAAAAACCGGGGTGGAGATTTGAATTGGTTTACAGCTGCCCGGATGCCGGATGACTTTATAAAAGGGATCGCCGAATTGAAAGTGGGGGAGGTGAGCGAACCCTTTCAAACATCGATCGGCTGGCATGTCGTCGAACTACTGGGTCGAAAACCGGCAGAAGAATTGAATTTCGATACGCTGAAACCGGAAATCGTTGCCTACCTGACATCGAAGCGACGAGAAGACGTGCTGCGCGAACTCCTCGAAAAACTTCGGTCGGTCGCCTCGATCGAATTTTTCCCGCGAAACCTCTGAGAACGAACCAATCGGGTTGGTTGGTTTTACAGACCGCCGTAGCGCCGGTGACGCCTTTGGTATTCCGTGATCGCCTCTTCCAAATCTCCCCTGCGGAAATCCGG
Organism: Verrucomicrobiales bacterium; assembly: GCA_013003335.1. GTDB lineage: Bacteria > Verrucomicrobiota > Verrucomicrobiia > Verrucomicrobiales > DEV007 > JABDJT01. Next base: position 14,882 of record JABDJT010000393.1, read on the forward strand.
CCAGTTCTTCTTCGTGATGTAAAACTCGGCGTAGCTGAGCTGCCAGAGAAGGAAATTGGAAAGCCGCATCTCCCCGCTGGTTCGGATCATCAAATCGGGGTCGGGATATTCCGATGTGTAAAGGTGGCGGGCGAATTCTTCGGTCCCCAGGTTGGCCAGATCTTCCGGACTCGACGACTCGATCAGCCTTTTTGCTGCATCGACGATCTCTTCTCTTCCGCCGTAGCTGAGCGCCAGGATGAGTGTCAGGCCGGTGTTTTCCGCGCTGGCATGGATTGCGTGATCAAGCTGTTTCCGGCAGCTGTCCGGCAGCAGGTGAATCCGGCCAATCGCTCGCAGGCGGACGTTTTTCTTGATGATTTCCCCGGTCTTGTCTTTCAAAAATCGCTCCAGCAATTTCATCAATGCGTCGATTTCCGGCTTGGGCCGATTCCAGTTTTCGGAGCTGAAGGCGTACAGGGTCAGGAATTCAACACCGAGTTCGCTGCAGGCTTCCACGCATTCCCGGACCGATTCGGCTCCGGCGCGGTGGCCCTGGGCACGGGGCAAACCCCGTTCCTTGGCCCAGCGGCCGTTACCATCCATGATGATAGCAATGTGCCTGGGAAAAACTGACTGGGACTCTGGCATCGGCAGGCAAGAGTCGGGAAAAACGGTCAGCGAAGCAAGGTTTGATCACGCCCCGGACCGACTCCGATGGACTTGATCGGAACGTCGATGGCATCCTCGATGTAGCGAAGATAGGCACTCGCGTTTTCGGGCAGATCGTTGCAGTCACGAATGCCGGTCAGATCGGCTTTCCAGCCGGGCAGAGTTTCGTAAACCGGTTTCACTTCGGCAAATTCATCCACGGAGGCCGGCGGAAGATCGACCCGTTTTCCGTCGATTTCGTAGTGAGTGCACACGGGAATTTCATCGAAATCATCGAGACCGTCCAGGATGGTCAATGCCAGTTCGGTGAATCCATTGACCATTGCTGCGTAGCGGAGCATCACCAGGTCGAGCCAGCCGCAGCGTCGCTTCCGGCCGGTGGTGGCACCGAATTCGCGGCCCATGGCATGAAATTTTTCGCCGAGAGAGTCATCCTCTGTCGGAAACGGGCCGGCTCCGACTCGGGTGGTGTAGGCCTTGCAGACTCCGACAACCCGGTTCAGCGCATGAGGAGGCACGCCCGAACCGGTGGCAGCCCCTCCGGAAGTGGTGTTGGAGGACGTGACAAAAGGATAAGTTCCCTGGTCGATGTCGAGATAAGTTCCCTGGGCCCCTTCGAACAACAGGGTTTTGCCGTCTTTCATCGCCCGGTGAAGTTCAGCCACGGTATCAGCGACATAGGGGCGGAGAATTTCAGCGGCTTCGAGCAATTTTCTTCCTTCGGCGTTTTTGTCGATCGGATCCATTCCCGATGCCTCAAGCAGCAGGTTGCAGTCATCGGTTTTGGCGCCGAAACGCTCCAGAAAGCGGGACGGGTCACCCATCAAGTCGTGCAGGCGAAATCCTGTGCGGTCGATTTTGTCCCCGTATGTGGGACCGATGCCCCGCTTCGTGGTGCCGATCTTGTCATTGCCCCGACTGGCTTCGCGGTAGGCGTCCATTTCACGGTGAAACGGCATCACGAGGTGAGCACGGTCGGAAATTTTCAGGCTGTCCGGCGAGACGGCGATGTCTTTCCCGCGGAGATAATCAAACTCGCCCAGCAAAGCGACCGGATCCATCACGACGCCATTTCCAATCACGCATTGTTTTTCCGGCCAGAGGATTCCAGAGGGAATCAGGTGGAGGATGTACTCCTGCCCGTCACAGATTACGGTGTGACCGGCGTTGTTTCCGCCCTGGGCGCGAACGACGACATCCGCGCTTTCGGTCAGCCAGTCGACAATTTTGCCTTTGCCTTCATCACCCCACTGGGCACCAACAACCACTGTATTTGACATGAGAAATCCCTGAAAAATTCAACATTAGTTTCTGCCGGAATTGGGAAGGCAGACACGGCGATTCGTTTCGCGCAGACAGGTCGTTCAATCGAACGACCGAACAAGCATTCTTTTAGATCAACAGAAATGAAACAGCCGCCAGACCGATGGCAGCAATAATTCCTACGACGCCCAGGAGCATGGCAATCTGGCCGACGCTGTCTTTCTTCTCGACCACTTCGATAGGCGAAAGGTTTTTAAATCCTGCCGGGCGGACGGACTGCGATGCGATCTCGGCATGAATGCTGGAGCCCATGGCCTCTCCGGCTTCGAAATGTTCTTCGTCTGCCGATTCACCTCCCTCTGCCTCATCGTCCCCGGCGCCTTCAAGATCTTCGCATTCGAAATCGGCTTCAACTTCGCCGAAAATGATGCGCATGCCGTTGTGGAGAGGCGTGTTGGCAGCTTCCACCCCATCCGCGAAAGTTCCGTTCGTGGAATCCAGATCGATCAGGTGAGTCTGATCCCCGACCTGCGCAAATTTGGCATGGTGACTGGAAATCGATTCGTGCTCGATCACGATATCATTGTCCTCCGCGCGTCCGACGGTGATCTCGGCTTCTTCGCCGAGTCCGTATTTCACGGGAGCTTCTTCGGGGACGTAAATGGTAACTTTTGCCATAGCAGCGCGCAATTTAAGAGGATTCAGCGGCTTTGTTCAATCAGATTAGCAAATTCCTCGAAAAAATACGAGGCGTCGTGGGGACCCGGAGCCGCTTCGGGATGGTATTGAACTGAAAAAACCGGATAGTCCCGGTGACGAATCCCTTCCACGGTGTCGTCGTTTAAATTTACGTGAGTGACTTCCACCTCTGCCGGCAGCGAATCGCCATCCACTGCGAATCCGTGATTCTGGGACGTGATCGCCACCTTTCCTGAGCGCAGGTCTTTGACGGGCTGATTTCCTCCGCGGTGGCCGAATTTCAATTTGAAGGTTTTGCCGCCAAAAGCGTGACCGAGGATCTGGTGGCCGAGGCAAATCGCAAACATCGGCTTCTTCTCGGTAATCTGCCGAATTTCCGGATACAAATAATCCAGAGCCGCTGGATCGCCGGGTCCATTTGAGAGAAAGACACCATCCGGATCTTTCGCGAGAACCTCCGATGCCGGGGTGCGGGCGTTCACCACTTCGACTTCGAAACCCTGTTGGCGCAGGTTTCGCAGGATGTTGCGCTTGATACCGAAATCGTAGGCAACAATCCGAAATTTCGGATCGTCGAGGGGCTTGAAATGCTGGCCGCAATCACCCAGTTCGGAGACGGATCCGGAGGAATGATTCACCACGGTCCATTCGCGGCTGTGGGTGGAATCCGGATCCCACTGGTATCCGGATTCGGTGGTGACTTCTTTGACAAAATCGGATCCTTCCATCGCAGGGGCCTGCCTGGCGACCTCGACAGCCTGTTCGCCGGTGAGGCTGCCGTCCGTGCAGAGAGTCGAACGCATGGCGCCGGAAACGCGGAGGCGCTTGGTCAGGGCGCGTGTATCGATTCCTTCAATGCCGGGAATGTTGTGGCGTTTCAGGTATTCATCGAGCGATTCGTGGCTGCGCCAATTGCTGGGAAGTTCGCAGAGCTCTTCGATCACGAAACCGCGCACATGAACTTCCCGGCTTTCGTCATCCGTTGGATTGACCCCGTAATTTCCCACCAGTGGATAGGTCATCGCCACGATTTGACCCCGGTAGGAAGGGTCCGTCAGGACTTCCTGGTAGCCGGTCATGGACGTGTTGAAACATGCCTCTCCGGTGGAAGTCGTGGTGGCTCCGAAGGCAGATCCTTCAAAAATCGACCCATCTTCGAGGGCTAGAACCGCAGGTTGGGATTGTTTTTTCACACTGCGGATCATGGCAGAAAACGGGCGGCTTGCAAGGAGTGGCAGAACGGCAAAACGAATCAACAGGGGTGGTTCTCCGAACAGACCCTTTTGATTCGTTTTATTCGACTTCCTCGTCTTCAGTTTCGATCGGATCCAATCCGAGATCTCCCGGGAAATCGAGTTCTCCCGGAATGGACGGAATTTCCCCGAGTAGCTTTTTCTCGAGAATTTCGTCCTCCTTCAAATCCCGTGAAAGTTGTGCGACTGAGGTGGTAGCGAGATGATACGCCTTGTTTTTTTCCGGATTCAGTTGGTCGATCTTCACCACGCCAATAATTTCGGGGAGATCCACGACGCCGGAATCCGCGATGCTGTTCAGCTTGGCAAACTTGGTTCGTTGGATCCATTCTTTAGCGAACTTTTCCGGCTGGTTTTCGAGGGCGTATTCAACGAGAAAGCGCCCTTTCACGAGCAGTTGAATATCCAGTTCTTTCTCCCCGTAACGTGAAATGAAAGCGGGGTATCCCTCGAGAAACGCTTTCTCGTAGTCGTCTTCCTTGCCGGGGGCGAAATTTCGGAAATAACTGATCGCGGAAGGAAATTTCGCAGTGTCCGTCACGGTCACGCGGGTTCGAAGGGTCACTTTTTTCTCTGATCCTCCCTTGGCGCCTTCGATGGGAGGGAGTGTGATTTCCTTTTCAAAAATCCGGACGACCCGGGACTCCAGCCATTGGTTGTAGCGGGTTTCCCCGGTTGATCGTTTCAATTCCCAGGATTCCATTTTTCCCGGCAGAACGGGGAATAACGATTGAGGCGATGTCGGCAGCATGCCCCTCGGATCTTTCTCGTCGAAGGTTTCGCCCGGAGGGGGAGGAGCGGCCGAATCCTGGGCGGAGACGATCGCGATCGGAGTGATGAGGAAAAAGAATAGCCGCTTCATTCGTCGAGGTATTTGAAGTAGACGACTTTGTATTTAATCACAGCCTGGGGAGGATTGTAAGCATGTTCGAGAGTGCTTTGTTCCCAGGCAACGTTTCCGAGGGCACGTCGGGTGTAGCGGCCCATGGTGACGGGTTGGGGGCCGTCGTAGACCGGGTAGGTGCCTGCCAGATCGAGACGGAGTCGGAGGCTCCTTCCAACCTTCCTCATCGGTGGAGAACCGGGTAAGTGATACAGGGTATCGGTAGTGGTTCCATCTCTCGGAATCTGTTGCCGCTGCACGGCGATCTTGTCCCAGATCCCGGTGGAATTGAAGTGGCCGTTGCCGGGGATGCCGTCTTTGCCGGGCCAGATGTAGCGTTCGATGACGGCAAAGAATCGTTTTTCGGCGAGGACCCGGTCTCTGTCTTCGAAATTTCCCCAATCTGTGTGCTCCCGTGATTTTTGCACGACCTGTGAAACTCCCCAGAGACCGAAGCAGTTCGATTTGGTGGTCAGGCAGCCCGCCATATTCCTGATGATATCTTCGTTTTGCCACTGGGTGGCATTCGAGTCGGCCCGGAGGAAGTTTTCCACTTTGGCGATTTCTCCGATATAGCGAAAATAGTCGTCCTCCTGATAACGGGTGACCCCATCGACCAGTCGGCGCACTTCGCTGTCGGAGCGCAGGTATTTAAAAACAGCTTCCAGCGGTTTTTTCCGAACGGGGGCCTGAAAGTAGTTGTTCTGTGGATAAATTTTCGAGTTGAGGTTGATCTGCCCGGCGGTGCTGTGCATGAAGGAAACCGTCGAAAATTCATCCGGGAGCGTCGAATTGATCCGCCATTGGTCGTGCTGCATCGGGTAAGTGGCTCCGAGCAAATCGAGAAGCAGGTAGTCTGGCGGGGTGGCCCCATTGTCATTCGGATTCGAATTTCCGCCGCCCAGGTCGATCGTCCGGTAGGGAGCCAGGTTCTGAATTCCCGTGTGGATAAATGACCAGTATCCTTTCGAGGATACCCGGCTGCGGGAATTGTATTCGTCAGGCCGATTGATCCGGTATCTTTTTCCTTTGCCGGGATCTTCCCGCGGGTCCGTCATGGTCCCGGGGCCCCGCTGGATGTAGCGGAACTTGCTTTTTTCGGAGGAAAATTCGAGAGGTTCAGCTTCGTTTTCGACGCCGGGGGTGCCGACGTCTCCTCCTTCCGCTTCCTCTTTGGTCCAGGATAGTTTGTTCCAGCTGAGTCGCGGATCGATAATTTGCCAGGAAATGGTGTACTCATCACCGGCTCGCAGATCGAGTTCAAACGAGGCATCTAGCGTGTCCTCTTCCCTCTCCCCAATCGGGATCATTTGCCGGGGCCGGGGCCATCCGGGGTTGACTCCCATGCCGAGTCTCCACTTGAGGTCGATCTTCACCCGCCGCCCCTGCGCCGCATTAAAAACCGTGCCTCCATTGGGTCCATGAGCCCAGTTTCGACCGTTCCCGATTGCACGGGGAGGAGAGGAAACGAGGATCCGGTTCCGGGAGTTTTGCAATCCGCCAAGGGGGCCGATGCGAACCCTGCGGCCGGCGGTTGCCCTCAAGCGGCCCAGTGTGCGCCTAAAATTCCAGTCCCGATCGGCACGTGTCAGCCCCTCTTCGGCTGTAGTTGGACCAAACTTTTGTTCCACATTTTTCCCGGCTCCGCGGGCTGTCACGTGGAAGTAATCGACCTTGGTGGGAAACCTCCAGAGTTGAAGAACGGGGCCGAAGCCGTGCATATAATATTCCGTCTCGTAGCGGTATTGAATCCGGTAGCGGCCCGGGGCGCCTGCCTGTACTGGCCGAAATTTTAACCGGACTTCCATGATGTGCGGTCCGGGTGTTTGAGGAGTCATTGGGACCTTGGTTCCCGGCTCGGAACGCGGTTCGATTTGCCAGTAGTAGCGCTCTGGATTGGCCCGGGGCCGCTCCCGGCCGTGGGGGGAGTAGTTGACGCTTGTGGTGCGCCATGCCCAGTCCCGGGAACCACGATTGATGTTGCCTGACATGACCGTTGTCGCATTCCGGGCCATCGCCAGCATGTTGAGTGCGATCTGGTAGCATTCCAGTTCGCCGTACTTGTCGACAAAACTGGCGTTCCCGTATCCGGGCCACTTCCGATGGAAATAGCGCATCAACAGGTCGAGCTGAGCCCGGTTGATGATGTTCGCAGCGTGAACCCGACCCAAATCCTCGTCATTGATCACGTGGGTGAACCCGAGGCTGCCCATCAGTGAATGGAGGTGAAGCGTCCCGCCCTCGAGGCCATCGAGTTCAGAGGTGGCGGGATCGTTGTAAACGTATGGTAGCTGGTACAGCGGCCCGGCTTCGAGGGAGAGTGGAATATTGGTCGTGACCAGTCTCGGACGACCGAATGCATTGAATTCCGGGCCGCGGCTGTAAAATGTCAGGTTGAACTTGTTTCCCGCGTACCATTTCCATGGATCCGGTTCTTCCACGAAATCGACAATCGCTTCCGGATACCGACTGAATCCACGAAGCCACGCGTGCGCCAGCAGCTGATTGTGATTCAGGTCGGTCGGGTTTTGAAACAACACATCAAGATTCACCGACCGAAGTTTTCCGAGGGCCCATTCCCGGTCGCGGCTGCCCTGGTTGAATTCCACGTCTCCCGCTCCCCGTCGGAACAAAGGTGTCACCATTCCCATGTCGTATTGGTGATAAAACTGTTGTGGATCGTCATTCGGCTGGGGTTTTCCGAGAGCGACGTTGTAATTGATCTTCGCAGTCTCGTCGTCCATCCAGAACGCGTAGCGACCGACAATCGGGTTGTCTTTCGAGGCACTTTGACCGGGCTTTTTCAGGATCGGAACCCAGTTCACGCGCATTTCCGGTGGCCCGGCCGAATAGTCGGGAGATCCATCATCATGGAGCGCCATGGCGATCATCGGTTCATCGTCACCGGGGAGAGGCTCGTTCAAATCGACCGAATGCACATTCGGGTCCAGTGTGGAGGATGGAGGGCGGGTGACTTCCCCGGAGTGCAATGCGATGTGGCGAACGTTCCCGCTTGCATCAAAAACTGTGAGTCGGCCCGGATTCGTGGACCAGTTTTCCCCGGGTGCAGTCGCCGCGTTTTCATCAATTCCTGACGGTTCGGGAATGTTGGATCGAAGAAGATCGATAGCATGGCTGACGGTGCCCTGGGCAATCATCTTGGCCCGCTGGGTATTGGCAAACGCATGGGAAGCTTTTTGCTCGATTTGCATGCTCGCGAGATACGCCGTGATCAAAATGGTCATCATCGAGATGATCAAGATGGTCATGATCAGCGCACCGCCCCGTTTGTTTTGGGCGTTCCGGAGAATGGAGGAGACCGCCTTTTTCATCCCGAACCGTTTACCAATTTCACGCGGGTGGTGAACACCTCCGCGCGGTGAATTCCTCTCGATTTCAATTCCTCCAGGAAAAGCTGAACGGATTCCTCTGCATCGAGCGATCCGTTGCTGTGAAACTCGTTTTCAATCTGGGGCATTTCCAAATCTCGCTCAAGGGTCACCTTGTCGATGGTCACCAGGGTGATCTCGATTTCAGCGGGCACCCGGTTTCCTTTCATGACCATCTGCGTGTCCGCGAGGTAGGCAAATGACTCGCCGTTGTCGAAAGGCTCTGTCGTCGCGACCTGGAAATAGGAAGCGGAATTGTAAATTAATTCGGTCGAAAGATGAACGTCCGACTTCGAGACCCAGGGAATCGGATTCCCGAGAAGGTCAAACGGCTGGAACCACAGGCCGATCACTCCATCAGCCGCTGTGGAAACGATGGCGTCGTCGTTGTAAGGGTCTTCCTCGTCAAAGGCGGTAGAATCCCAGGTTTCGGTGAACCAGCTGGCCGATGTCGGATCCGTCCGCATCATCAGGTTCCGGGCATCCCGCCGATCAACCAGCTTCGGATAATAATCCTCGTTTTCGAGAGGGGAGACATAGATGCGTTTCAGGCGGAAAAATTTCCGATAATCGTCCCGATACAGGTAATACCCGACACATCGCAGCTCCCCGTTGGGTCCGACCGGGGCCATCCAGATGATGGCCGGCGAATTTTCCGCGACATAGTTGGCACCGCTATCCTCGAGCAATTCCCCGGGCAGCATCACGAACTGCATCCGCGTATCCACCACCGCCGGGGTAAGCTCACGAGCCATCAATTCCAGTGCGCCGCGGGCCCGCTGATGGGTTTCGATCCGCCGTTCACCCTCGATCCAGGCATTGGATACCGGTTCCATCGCGCTCAGCAGCATCACCATGATGACCGCGGTAATCGTGAACGCCACCATCATTTCCACGAGGGTGAATCCGCTACGATCCAACAGGGTACGTTCGACAAACCAACCCTTTTGGTTCGTTTTTTCGCGATTGCCTGGACGGTAAACTTTCAAAATTCAATCTTGGGTTCGTAGTCCGGATCGATCTCCGTCCAGTCCGGTCCAGTGAGCGTGGTGACCCCGTAGCTCACAGTGGTTTTCGGCTGAGGCTTGCCCAGGGGCTGGTCGTTTTCATCAAGCGGCCACGAAATCTCCACGGAAAGGGCCAGCAGTCCGGCGACGTCGGGAGGACGATTGGCGGCATCAAACTCAGCCAGTTCGAGGTCCACTTTGAAAAACTTTTCCATTTCGTAGGAATGAACGAAGCGACCCTGTTGGTCGTAAAACAGCGGGCTCATGGATGGAGTGCCGGGCTTCAGAGGCACTCCCTCCAACCGGTCGTGAACATCTTCCAAAACCGCGCCAATGGCGGTCTGGTCAGCGCTGTCGCGGGCTGACTCAAGGGCATGGGGCATCAGGCCGACAATCGCGAGGAGTCCGACGCTGGCGATCGCCATGGCAATGACCACCTCGGTCAGGGAAAAACCGGATAGTTCGGTTCGATGCGCTGTGTAGGGGGGAGTCATGGTCGATAAGTCCGGACCCGACCGGTAAATCGATCGATGTTGAGTTGCGCCCAGTTTTCCGGAGCGCTCGGGCCGCGATTGCCGGGTTTCAGGACGAGGAGAATATTTCGTTTTTCCCCCGTCGGAACGCGCGCCCGTCCCGATGAGGTGAATTCCATGAAGCGAACCTCCGCTCTTCCATTGGGTGAATCGACAACGAATTCTTTCCCACGTTCGTACTGATCCACGAAGTGATCTCCCCGGACGGAAGAGGCATCGTCGCGGGCGTATTCGGCATCCCGAATGAAGTGGTCCGGCTCGGGTTCAAAGACGACATCAGACGGGAGTTGGCGCCATCGGGAACTTTGTTCGTATTGCTTCCGGATTTTATTCCAACTCCACGAAGAATAGGCCCGATACGGCGCATCCGGATCCGACTGCGGGTCTTTCAATTCGGTCACAATCCCAAATCGCACGACGGTGTGCTGCGAAATGGCGTGGCTGCGACACAAATTCATGAAGTCCGCCACTTCGCGGGTGGAGGTCGACAGGCTCGTGGAGGAAAGGGTGGAAAGAGCATACCCTGACATCCCGATCAGGATCGACATCACTGCGATGACGATGATCAATTCGACGAGCGAAAAACCCTTCTGTTGCCGGTGGGGATTCATTTTTTCCTGCCTCTTCAACGCGGAGCGTGCGACTGTAGATGATAGAACAATGCCAATACAATGTAAATATGGCAGAATCGTTTCATCATTCCGCAAAAAGAAGAGATAGTTAACCGGATGAAGGTGAAAGAGACCATATTTGAAATCCACTTACGGATGTAATGATGGTGAAGAAACAACTTCGCAGAATCAAAAAAATCTGGCTGAAAGTGATTTTTCGCATGAACAGCCATTCAGTCCGTCTAATTGGAGTCCTTCTGTCGAACCAAACCACTCAAACCCCGACCAACCGCTCTGATGAAAACAACTCGTTTTGCCGCAACCGGCGCAGCCGCAGCCCTGTGTCTTCTTCTTTCCTGTCCTTCAATCACGGAGGCCCAGATTCGAACCAGCCCGATCGTAAAACCCGTCACTATCAAGCGGGATGACCGGAACAAGAGCAACCTCGCCAAGGAAGACGGGGCGATTTATCTCGACGGCCTGTTGAATCAGGAGGTGATCGTCAAGATTACAAAGCCGGCGCCGGCCTACACGAATCTAACGGGTCAGCGCTGGATCGGGACGGTTCACGGGAATCAAAAAGCGGTATTGCTCGCGGTCAGCGACAAGGCATACCGGGTCCGCGCACGGGCACAGCAGGGGCAAATTGCGGGCTGGATCAGCAAAGCCGCGGTGGAGGGACTGAACGATCAGTTCGAGGAGAATCTGAAAAAATTCTACGAACGGCACGTGCTGGTGGAGGATTTGATTTCAAAAGAGCAGGTCGCCATGGGTATGACGGTGAATGAGGTCATGGAATCCATCGGCGAGCCCAGCAAGCGCAGCACAAAGGTCGACAAGGAAGGTCGGAAGGACATCCTCGAATACATCACTTATGATCGGATACCGCAGACGACCATTGCCCGCGACCGGTTCGGACAGCCCTTTCAAACCGTGACCTACATCGAAGTCGAAACCGGACGGGTGAAGATCGAATTCGAAAACGACATGGTTTCCTCAATCGAGGAGAGTGAAGGCACGGATTTCGGCAAAGGCGGTGTGCGAATCGTTCCGCCGCCGATTTTCCTGTTCTGAGGAAAAACCGGTCCCGATCAGTAAATCATGTCGATGACCTCGGCGGTTTCTTCAAACTTCCGCACCTTCAGGATCGCCGTCCATTCGTCCGATTCGCGGGCATAATGCAAATCGCCGACCAGTTTGTACCAGCCAAGATCTTCGTAGGCCGGTGGTGACCCTTCGAATTGAACCGGTATGGAAAGCGGTCGTGCATCCGCGGCGCAGCACTCGATCATCAGCCGGAAGGCCCGCAGGCGATTGCCGTCAGGGTTGGCGTAGGTTTCTTCGGTGATCTGCGCCTCGAATTCGACAGGAATGCCCTCCATGACATTCATCAGCTCCTGGTCGCCGGCCGTGTAGAAAATCTGGGGGACATCCAGGAGAAAACTACCTGCTTCATTTTGCGGCACCATGTTTTTCAGATCCTGCAGCGTGAACGCCGGCAGGCTTCCACCGTTTTCGTCCGGCGGGACGTCACCCGGTGTCGAAACTGCGTTTGGATTGTTGTTCCGGCCGTTCCCGACCACCGATTGCCCCTTGTTTTTTTCGCGATTCAGCTCGGCCATTTTCGCCTCGATCTGCATCAGCTTTTTCTGGTACTGCGGACTGTATTTTCCCTGGGAAAAATTGGCCGCCATCAAAACGGGGACGATCAGGATCAACACGGAAAAGGCGAGGCCACTGGCGGTCTGGTCGTGATCGTGATCATGCACTTCATCTTCCGCGTGATGGTGATCATGGTCGTGGTCATGATCATGGTCGCAGGAATCACCGTGCGCGTGGTCGTGCGTGCAGGTGCCCGCTTTCTGGCGGAAGGTAATCAGATTGAACAGGGCGAGAACAATCAGACCCATTCCGGCGATGAGAACCCACGTGTCGAACCCTTTCTGGGCGTTCACGTATTTGTTGATCAGCGGAATCGTTCCCCCTTTACCATCCGGCGTCTGGGCCATGTAGAAGTAGATGAAAACACCACCCCATACGAGGAGCGCGAAGATCGAAATAAACTGCATGATTCGTTTCGCCTTCATAGTTTCTCTTTTCTCCGATCTTTTGATTCGTTTATCTACCAGTCCGTTCACACAAATTTCATCCAAAAATAGCACAAGGCTCCGATGGCGACAAACAGGCCGCCGGCCAGTGACATCACGAACTTTTTCTTGAAGACCGCGAGGTACATAAAGACCAGTTTCACATCCATCATCGGTCCGTAAACGAGAAAGGCGAGCTTGGCAGAGGTGGGGACAGGGAAGTTTGCGGCAATGAAAGCGTCCGAGGTGCTGCAAAGGCTAAGCACGAACGCAAGAATCATCATCAGGTTTACGCCGACATATTCGCTCTGATTGAACAGGACGATGAGCGAATCCGTGACGTAGGCTTTGAATACCGCCGTGATGGCCACGCCGATGGTGAAATACATCGCGGTTTCCACGAAATCCCGGAGCGCTGTCCGCATTGCGAGAACCAGCTTGTCCGTCTTACCGGGTTTGTGCCCCTCATGGTCATGGTCATGGTCATGGTCGTGGTCGTGGTCGTGGTTATGATCGTGCTCGTCCGCCGATTTGTGGTTGTGATCGTGCTTGTCTTCCTTTTTATCGGGCAGAATGGCGGGCCGGAGAATGGATGATTCCCGGATCTTCATGACGACGAAACCGACTCCCACCGTGACCACGAAGGCGACCAGCAAACGGCTGCAGGTCATGAATACGGCGTGGGAATTCAGCGGACTACCGCCAGCCTGGTTCAAAAGTTGATCGCCGCCGAAATTGAAGGCGTTGAGAGTCGAAATGACGGTGATCGGATTGATGATCGGCGCGGAAAGCATGTAGGTGATCGCGCAGGACACCGGAAGGCCTTTCTTAATGAGGCGCCGGATCACCGGGACGATCGCGCACTCGCAAACGGGGAATACCGCTCCGAGAAGGGCACTCAGAATCACCGCCAGGGGCCGGTTTTTGGGGAGGAAGCGATCGATCAGGCCAGGCGGAAGATACGCGTCGATAATGCCGGAAATCAGCGTGCCGAAGAAAATGAACGGAGCACCTTCCAGAACAATGCTGAGAAACAGAAAGCAAAAATCGGTGAACGAATTCAGTTCGGGAGGGTCCATAAAAAGTGCGGGGTGAACACCGTGAACGATTCCGCCCCTTTTTCAAATTCCCAAATGCGGTAGATTTTCACAGGGAATTCACGGGCGGTTCGCTCTGGATTCACAATCGACGGCAATCCTGGAACCGAAATGATTACCGGTCCTCTACTTTCGAAAGTCCCAACAGACAGGCGCACCTGGCTGAAGCGTTCCCTGTACGCATCGGTGGCCGGGGTGGCCGGTTATGCCACGATATTCGAGCGGGAGAATCTGCAGGTCGAAAAAGCAGAGCGATTCGTGAAAGGACCGGCCTTTTCCCACTTGGATGGATTGAAAATCGCGGTGCTGGCTGATTTTCATTACGACGACTTTGGTGACGCAGGGCTGGTCCGCCGGGCAGTTCGAAAAACCAATGAATTGGGGCCGGATGTGGTGATCCTGCCGGGCGATTTTATTTCCCGGGATTGGCAGGTGACAACAGAACTGGCTGAAATCCTGGCTGACTTGAGGGCTTCCCGCGGGATTTTCGGCATGCTGGGAAATCACGATTTCTCGGCCGGTGCGAAAAAGCTAACCCAAACGCTTGAAGACGCCGGCATCCGCATGTTGCGCGGTGAAATCACGGAATTCGACGACTTTGCGGTGGCGGGGCTCGACAGCCTGATGCGGGCCAATCCGGATCCGGCAGTGATCGGGAATACGAATTTACCTGTCCTCCTGGGCTGGCATGAGCCGGATTCCTTCGACCTTGTCCGTCGGGCGGACAATCTGTTGTTGCAGGTATCCGGCCATACGCACGGCGGTCAGGTCTGCGCCCCCGGATTCGGTCCCATTTATTTGCCGCCCTATGGCCGGAAATACGTGGAGGGCCTGTACGATTCGAATGGCTCTGCCCTGTTTGTCACGCGGGGAGTCGGGGCGATGGGAATTCCGGTTCGATTTGCGTGTCCACCTGAAGTTTCCCTGATCACGATTCGGGCTCAATCCTGACACAACACCAGCGAACGGGCTACTTCACCTTTTTCGAGCGCGTCGTAGGCTTCGTTGATCTCCGAAAGCGGATAGGTTTTGGTCAGCAATTGATCGAGTTCCAGTTTCCCGGCGCGGTGCATTTCCATCAGGGTGAGCAGGTCGATGCGCGGCCGGGTGGATCCATAAATTGACCCTTTCAGAGTTTTCTCGGCATAAACCAGAGCGTTCACGTTGATCTTCGCCCGGGCATCCGGACGCGCAATTCCGACCACGACACAGGTTCCGCCCTTCTTGGTTGCATCGTAAGCCTGCTCGATTGGTTCGGTGAGTCCGACCGCTTCGAACGCGTAGTCCACCCCGGCTCCCCCCGTGAGATCCTTGATGGCCTCCACGGGATCATGCTCGCTGGAATCGATCCTGTCGGTGGCCCCAAAATCGCCCGCGTAGTCCAATTTGGATTTCACACGGTCGACGGCAATGATCTGGCGGGCACCTGCGATCTTCGCTCCCTGGACGATATTCAGACCGATTCCGCCACAGCCGAAAACCGCGACCGTACTTCCCGGTTTCATTTCGGCAGCATTGAACACAGCCCCGAGCCCCGTGATCACTCCGCAGCCGATCAGGGCCGCTTTTTCGAGCGAAAAATCCCGATCGATTTTTACGACAGCGCCTTCCGGCATAGTCGAAAGCTCCGAAAAAGTCGAAACGCCGGCATAGTGGAGGATTTCGTCTCCGTTTCCGCTGCGAAAGCGCGTCTGACCATCCGGCATTTTCCCGGTGAACCGCATGGCCGTTCCGACATCGCACAGCGCCGGTTTTCCACCGAGGCAGTATTCGCAGACACCGCAGGAGAGGCGCCAAATGGGGATGACGTGGTCGCCCTCCGCCACGGAGGTAACCCCCGGTCCGACCGCTTCAACGATACCGGCACCTTCGTGCCCGAGAATGATCGGCATGCCGAGCGGCTGATCGCCCTTCATGACATGGAGATCGGAATGACAGACGCCCGCTGCGTGCAGGCGGACCTGCACTTCCCCGGCCTGCGGCGGCATCACCGAAACCGTTTCGATGGAGAGCGGTTGGTTGGCTTCGTAGAGAACAGCAGCGCGGGCTTCAGTCATGAGTTCCAATCAAGCCGTCGAATTTGGGAAAAGAAAGCACGAATCGAGTCAACAGAGTCTGTTTGGCAAAGCAACCCTGTTCGTTCGTAGAGCGGGGGAGAAATCGAAAACTCCGAATCCAATTCGATCTCTAGTGATCCTCCAGTTCAACTTTTTTGTCGGGATCCAGAAACGACTCCACCAGCAAGGTCGATTCCGATCCTCTGATCGAAACGGCGCCGGTTTGGGACAGGTCGAACAATTCAATGCCCCGCCTGTTGATGCCTGAGATCCACTCCGCCGGAATTCGCTCGAAGGCCGGGTAGCCGGCGTTGGTGGCAACGATGATTTCCGGTTTCACGGCATCCACGAACCCCGGCAAGCCGGAGACCCCATCCACGTTTTGGCCTTTTACCCAGACGTGAGAACGCAAATCCGTTTTGTTTTCGAGGAGCCATTTTTCGGTCGCAAAACCGGAGTCGAAGGTGAACAGGATTCGCCAGTGGTGATGCCGGAGGCGGAGGACAAGGCAGTGGTCATCGGCGCGGGGCTGATCCGGGTATCCAGCAGGCGGAAACAGGACTTCCCATTCCGTGTCCGTTGTCATTTTCAATCGCTCCGCCCGCTTGAGTTGAAACGACTGAATCCCCCTTCGGTCGATGGCAGCTTTGGTTTCCTTGTAGATACGGGCGCGGTTGGTGAGGTGGGTTTCGAAGTAGGAACGCGGTCGGAGCCGGTCGAGAACGATGGGGGTTGCTCCGAGGTGATCCTGATCCCCATGGCTCAGAAACAGGCCTTCCAGCCGATTGATTCCATGGGTTCGGAGCAGGGGCTGGACTTGGGAGCGAAAGAGAAAGGGATCCCCGCAATCAAGGAGCCAGTGCCGTGGGCTCCGATAGGTTTCGGAGGTCGAGCCCAGAGCGGGAATGGAAAACAAATGAGCCTGGCTGCCCCTGTTGGCGAGGATTTGGAGCGAAAATCCGGCTGGTTTGTCCGCGGACCCGGAAGATAACAAGTCGGCCGGCGGACTGAAATAGCCTCCGGGAACCGACGAAAAGATCAGGGCGAGTTGAATGAGGGTCGCAGCGAGAAAGGCATTGAGCTTGTTCAGCAAAGCTGAAACCCAGATCAGTTTTACGGAAAAAATGAGGGAGGAAAGCACAGCGATGGTGATGATCATTCCGGCCAGGGGGATCATCACCAGGTTGGCTACGACCGCGGTGAGAGAAATGATTTTGAAATGCCAGCTGATCAGGATGAGCGAACCCA
>JABDJT010000395.1 GCA_013003335.1 Verrucomicrobiales bacterium
TCGGCGGGTTGATATCGAGCACGAACTCGCTGGCATCCTCATCCGTCGGGTCGAATTTCACTTCAAGCGCGCGTGAAAAGCAGTCCCGGATGGTGGATTCATCGGCCTGGCGGGGTTCCTCGAGAAAATAGACGAGAGAAATCAGGGGTTCGCCTTTTTCCGAATTGTTCGTCGCTGCCGCAGTATGGGCATTTTCGAGCCGGATGGCCCGCCGGTAGTCCCTGAATTCCATGAGCCAATGGACGATTCGCCATCCCATCCAAAGGACCGCGATGCCGCAGGCGATCTCGGCAAACAACCCCACTTTTCGCGTGAGTACGGCAGCAAAAATCGCCGCCGCAATCGCGATGGAGAAAATGGGGAATTTTTTCAGGATAGGCCACATGACAAAAAGCGGGAGAGGGAACGGGCCGGTGGGAGATAGGCGGCTTATGAAAACCACAATTTCTGGATCAAATCAACCTCCCTCGAAATTTAATTGCCACAAATGGTTCGCCCTCATTTCGTGTTCCGGCCACAATCCGCGCCGTGTTTCCGACCCTTTCAGAAAACCGCTGGCTCCGCCTCGGCACGCTCTGCGCCCTGTACGTCGCCCAGGGCCTGCCCTTCGGATTCGTGTCCCAAGGACTGCGGGATTTTCTCCACGGGAACGGCGTCGCCGCCGCCGAAACCGGTGCCCTGATCGCCCTGATCAGCCTTCCGTGGATGTTCAAGGCGGTGTGGGGACCCATCATCGACCGCTATGGGATTCCCGCCATGGGCCGCCGGCGACCATGGATTTTGCTCGCCCAAACCCTGATGGCTCTCGCGATTTTCTGCCTGATTTTTGTGCCGAACCTCACGGAAAATTTCCGCGTGCTCAGCATCGCCATTCTCGTGGTCAATGTTTTCGCATCCATCCAGGACGTGGCGGTTGACGCGCTGGCGGTCGATCTGCTGCAGGAAAAAGAGCGGGGGAAAGCGAACGGATTCATCTACGGCTCTTCCTACCTCGGTTCGTGGCTGGGCGGCTTCGTCGTCGGAGGATACGTGCTGAACAATTTCGGAATCCGTGCCGGCCTGATTACGCTTTCCTGCGTCATTCTCGTCATCATGATCCTGCCCCTGCTGTTCAAGGAACGGCGCGGCGAAAAGCGGCTACCGTGGAGCAGTGGGGAGATTCAGACCGAGGTGGAAAGATCGCGCCCGCACTCGCTGGTCGAGCTGTTTCGCTTTGTTTTCCAGGCATTTTTCGGCCGGACCGCTGCCCTCGTCGGGCTGGTGTTCGCGTTCGTGGCACAAATTGGCATCGCCGCCCTCGCGATCCTGTCCTCCAGTTTCCTGATCCAGGACCAGGGCTGGGACAAAGCGGAATACAACCTCGTGGTGGCCGGCTGGGCGAGCTGGATTTCATTGGCGGGCTGTTTCGCAGCCGGGTTCATCGCCGATAAAATCGGGCCCCGCCGGACGATTTGCATTGCCTGCATCGTGCTCGGGGCCGGCTGGCTGGTATTCGGAAACTCCGGGGAGGAGCAATGGCAGTCCCGCCGTTTCATCACCACGCTGGTTTTCGTGCAGGCCTTTTTCCAGGGAATGCTGAGCATCGCCATGTTCACGATGTTCATGGGCCTGTCCGACCGCAAGGTCGGGGCCACCCAGTTCACCACATTCATGGCGTTTTTGAATTTCTCGACCTTCGCCGGCAACAAGTTCGCCGAGTTCGTCGACCGGAACGCCCTCTACGTCCCCGCCATCTACATTGGCCTCGGGTGTTTCCAGATCGCGATTTTGGCCCTGCTGTTCTGGATCCGGCCGCGGAAAAAGGAAATCCCTCACCGCATCGGCGAATAATCCGTCGGCTCCAGCAGGGTCGATTCCACGCCGCCCTTGATCAAAATTTTGCCATTCTCCTCCGACTTCTTCCGCGCCTTTTGCCATTTCGGATCCTGGCTAAATGCCTTGAAACCGGCGCTGCGGGATTCTTCATCCTTGTGGGCGAGAAAATAGATCAGCTTCGTGTCCGCGCCTTCCTGCCCCGGCAAGAGTGTCAGGTAGACCACGTTTTGCAGCCCGTGTTTTTCAAAAAGCTCGACCGTGGCTGTCTCGAACCGCCGGTTCAGGTCCTTCAATTTGCCCGGGTTCGTCGTGTAAACTCGCAGCTCGAACAGCCGGGCCGGGTCCTGTTTTTCGATTTTCGGTTTCGGCGAATACTCCGTCGGTTTCAAAAATACGCTGTCCACTTTCGCGACCAGTTTTCCGTCCTTCGTCGATTCCGCGTAAGCCTTTTTCCACACCTCATCCTTCCGGAACGCCGCCCACGCCTTGTCCCGCGCATCCTTGTCGGGGTAGGAAAGCAGGTAGATCAACTGGTTCGACTCGTTCGATTTCGGGACCCAGTAGCCGACGTTCGTCATCCCGTGCTTTTCAAAAATCTTCACCGTATGATCCCGAAACCGCGCGTGTAGGTTGTCGAGGTTTCCAGGCGTCGCCGTGTAGGTCCGCATTTCATAGACCTGACCGAAAACCGGCGCGGCCAGGGCGGATGCCGCGACAAGGGAGAGAAGGAGAGAGAGCTTTCGTTTCATGGCGGCGACCGTAGCAGAAAGGGATTGCCTTGTCATCCCGGCGGGGGGGGAATTGAGGATTGTCAGATTTTAGCCCTCTCACACGCGGAGGCGCCAGTTCGAAACAGGGGCATGTCGGCACGGAGTGGGTGTGAGTTGGCTACAACGGCTTTTTCTGCTCGCTGGGTTTCCGGTATCACTTGATCCAGAATCTTCCAGTATCCGCATCAACGAGTATCCCGTGTATGCCCTTCTTGAGGGTATAAACCTCCTCAATAGAAGTGCCACAGTAATCCGCAATCTCTTCGGGCATTGCATTGCAGCCCAAACGCTCAAGTGCGACACACAGTTGAATCACCGAATTTTGCAGAACGGCGAAGAATGGAAGGCGGCGATGGGTTTGACGCGATTTCTCCGCGGCCTCGGGGCAGCCCTGTTCGGCGCCCGAGCGGAAGAGGTGGCGATTCAAAATAGCGAGTCCACCTCACTTTTCATCACCAAATTTCATCGGCTGGCCGACCGTGGCGTTGCACGAGGCGCATTCCCAGTTCTCCTGCCCGACGTAAGCCGGGGCGTAGTACGCCACGCCGGGACCCTCCTTGTCTTTTGTCTGCCGGCGAAAGGTATTCAGCATTCCCAATCCGTATTCCCGCCGTTCTTCCAGTTTTTCTGCGAGCTCGGCGCGCTCATCTTCCGTCAGCCGCAGCGAGTCCATTCGCCGATCGATCCAGCGCCCGATCAGGGTGTTGATGGCGGTCAGGCGTTGCTTCACATCGTCACTGTGGAGACCGTCCCGTATCTTTTTTTCCAATCCCCAACCAAAGGTCGAATCGCCGCTTTTCACGGCGTGCAGCTTCTCCGGACGATGACGATATGCTTCGAATGCCCAGATAGAAGCTGTGCACACGGGGCAGGAGTAGATGAAATGGAAATATTCCTCGTCGTCCCGTCGCAACAGGATTTGTTCGACATCTTCGGTGGACACGCCGTCTTCGTAGAGTCCCTCCAGGATGCTGTGAAAAATGAAGGTCTTAGTCTCGTCAATTTTTGACTCCGTCGCGGGCGCTTGATCGGCGAACAGTAGAAAGATCAGGATCGCGGGGAAAACGGAAATCTTCATACTTCCGTAATTCGTCCCATTTCAACTGGGTCACAACCAAAACTCTCCTCGAGCGGAAATCAGGAAACGAACCAATATGGTTGATTCGGAGAACATACCCTGTTCATTCGTTTCCTGCCCATGGCCGATTCCAACCCGTCTCCTCCGCAGCCCCAGTATCCGCTGAAAGCGCGGATGTTCGGGTGGCTTGCGGCCGGTCTGATCCGGCTGGTCTGCCTGACGATTCGATATCGCGTCGATGATCGCGCGGGCATTCTCGATTCGCCGCCGGATCACCCGATGCTCTGGGTTTTCTGGCACAACCGGATTTTCGTGATGCCGATTTTTTACCGCAGATACCTGCCATCCAGAAAAGGGGCCGTTTTGACCAGCCCGAGCCGGGACGGGGCGGTCATCGCGTCGGCGATCGGCTGTTTCGGAGTCGGATCGGTGCGCGGTTCCACCTCGAAACGGAGTGTGGCGGGCTTGCTGGCCCTGAAAAAATGGGTGAACGACGGAAATGACATCGTGATCACGCCGGACGGTCCCCGCGGCCCGGTTTACCACCTCGCGCCGGGGCTGATCAAGCTGTCGCAGGCGACCGGAGCGCCGATTCTGCCGATCCGGGTGGAGTATGATTCGGCCTGGCGGTTCAAAAGCTGGGATCAGTTTCGCGTCCCGAAGCCCTTTTCGCGTGCCACGGTGATTCTCGAGCCGCTGGAAACGATTGACCCGGAGGCGGAGGGGGATTCTTTTGAAGCCGCACGGGAGCACGTGCAGAAAATTTTAAATCCCAACGATGAAACTGATTGAAGGAAAACCAATCGCCGAAGCCGTGTACGCGGAGTGCGCAAAAAAACTCGAGGACCTGAAAAGCCGCGGAATCACGCCCGGTCTGGCCGTCGTGCTGGTCGGCGACGACCCGGCCTCGCGGGCATACGTCGGCATGAAAGACCGGAAATGTCAGGAACTCGGCCTGCACTCGGTGAAAATCGAACGCGACGCGGACATTTCGCAGGCGGACCTCGAAGCGCAGGTCGAGGAGTTGAACGCCGATCCGGCGATCCACGGGATTCTCGTGCAGATGCCACTTCCGGGTGACCTCGACGAGGATGCGGTGATCAAGAAAATCTCGCCGGCGAAGGACGTGGACGGATTGCACCCCGAGAATCTCGGCAAGCTCGCCTCAGAAGACCCGACGGGTTTTGCCCCCTGCACGCCGCTGGGCTGCCAGCGCATGCTGATCGAATCGGGCATCGAGACGTCCGGCAAAAACGTGGTCGTGATCGGCCGCAGCCTGCTCGTCGGAAAATCGGTGGCCTTTTTGTTGATGGGCAAAGGAGTCGGCGGCAACGCGACGGTGACGGTGGCCCATTCGCGAACGAAGGATCTCGCGGAAGTCGCGGCCCGGGCTGATATCCTGATCGCCGCCATCGGCGTGCCACGCTTTGTCGGGCCGGAGATGGTGAAAGACGGCGCGGTTGTGATCGACGTGGGGATCAACCGTGTCGATGACCCGGAAGCGAAGCGCGGTTACCGGCTGGTCGGTGACGTCGATTTTGACGCCGTAAAAGACAAGTGCGAAGCCATCACCCCGGTCCCCGGCGGGGTGGGAGTAATGACGATCGCCATGCTGATGTCGAACACGATCCGTGCGGCGGAGTTGGCGAATTCGTAGTCCGAATCAC
Source organism: Verrucomicrobiales bacterium (assembly GCA_013003335.1). Classification (GTDB taxonomy): domain Bacteria; phylum Verrucomicrobiota; class Verrucomicrobiia; order Verrucomicrobiales; family DEV007; genus JABDJT01. The sequence goes on from JABDJT010000395.1 coordinate 5,331, forward strand.
ACCGGCATCTCCTGTTTCACGAAATCAATAAAAGTCGTTTCGGCTGCCGTAAGCGCATCGTTTTCCCGGATCAAAATCCCGGAGTGAATCGGCCTCACCTGCTTGCCGAGGCTGCGAACCCCGATGTCGCGGCCTTTCGTGACGACTCCGTTTTTCAAAAGCGGCACGATGGATATCCCCAGGCCGGACTCGACCATTCGGGTGATGATCTGCGTGGAAGTGGCTTCCATCTCGACCCGGGGCGAAAGCGAGCGGGACTGGAAGGCCTCGAGAATGTGCTCGCGGCCGGTCGATCCCGGTTCGAACAAGATCAGCGGGAAGTCGGTCAGATTCGCCAGGCGGACGGGTGATTTTTTCTGCAGCAGCAGATGGTCGGGCGGAGTGATGAGGCTCCAGTCCATCGCGAACTGATGTGTGTAGGTCAGCGCATTCGTGGAATGATAGGGGGCTGCGATACCGATCGAGACGGAGCGATGCTCCAACAGGGCGGTCTCGATATCCTCTTCCGGCCGGGTGGACAGGCAGACCCGAAAATCGGGAAACCGGTCGTGAAATTTCTGCACGATATCGATCAACACGTAAAACGTGAGATAGGCACTGGCCGCGACGTGAATGACCTCGCCGCCGGTGGAGCCACTGAAAAAGTTCGAGAGCTCATCGGCCCGCTGGCAGAATTCCCGGGCGGCGGGCAGGAACATCCGGCCGTGACGGGTGAGCTGCGTTTTCGCGCGGCGACCCCGTCCTTTTTGATACAGCGAGACGCCAAGCTGCTCCTCGAGGCTGAGCAGGCGGTTGCGCGTTCCCTGCTCGGTCAGCGACAGGGATTCTGCCGCCGCGCGAATGCTGCCGGTGCGGGCCAGCTCGACGAGAGCAGCGGCCTGATCCGGGGTGACAGCAGCGGGATTTCCGATCATTTAAAAACTGGTTATGCCTGTTTTAAAATTCAAAGTAACATTTTTTTCTTTTTATAAAAGTCGGTAGTCTGCTTTCATGAAGACACCGCCAATCGCCCTCCTGCTGTCCTGTTTCCTTCTTCCGGTCGCCGGAATTTCAGAAACGGAAACCCCGAAGCCGCTCGTCGTTCATGAGTGGGGAACGTTCACCGTCCTCCAGGATGACCGCGGAAATCCGGTCGACGGCGTCAATATCAATGAGGAATCGCTGCCCGCTTTCGTCCACAAGCTGGCCCCCGATCTCGCGCCCGATTCGCACGAACTGGCCCCGCTGATCGGAGTTGGCTATTACGGCAATCAGCGCGCCCGAATCCAGCGGTCGAAGGGCATTCAGCGCTATTACCACGCAGCGCGGATGCGGATGGAAACGCCGATCATTTACCTCTACCCGCCCGACGGACAGCCGAAACTGCCGGTCAATATCGACGTTGATTTCCGGGGAGGCTGGATCACGGAGTGGTATCCAAACGGAAAAATCCAGGCTCCCGGTTTCGAGCGTGGCGGCGAATTGATGATGCACCTCACGCCGAAAACGGTCGGTCAGATCAGCTGGAAGAATCTTGAGCTCGCGCCCACCGAATTCAAGATCCCGGAGACTGATCTGCCCGTCTGGGTCGCTCCGAGGAAGACTTCCGCTCCACCGGTTCGCACACCGCAGGGCGAAACAGAGAACTACCTGTTTTACCGCGGCGTCGCGAATCTTGAAGCGCCGCTTCGTGTGATTCGCGAAGGGGACACCTTTCAAGTCGTGGCCAATCCCAAATCGACCTGCCCCGTGCTCATTTTCGAGGAGATGGACCTGTGGCTCGTCGATGTTGATTCCAAATCCGGGCTGCAATACCGCCGCGTTGAGTTGACCAACGATCGCCCGAAAGCCGGCGAGGCCATCGCGACAACCGCTGCCGGATTCGACAAGAAACCGGGTGGAGGGTTTTCCGAACTGCGGGCCGAAATGCTCGAGTCGCTCGTTGTTACAGGTCTGTTCGAAGATGAAGCCGAAGCGATGCTGGAAACCTGGAAAGCCTCCTATTTCAACGCCTCCGGCCTCCGTCTCTTTTTCACTCTGCCTCAGGAATGGACCGATCGCGTGTTGCCGCTGAATGTTTCATCCGATTACGAGAAGACCGAAACCGTCCGTGCCATGATTGGCCGGGTCGAACTAATTTCTCCCCGGCAGCGAGACCGGCTTCATCAAATTTCCGAGGGCCCTGTGTCCAGTCGCGAGTGGTTCAACGAGTGGCACACCCGGAATCCCGAGCTCGCCCGCGCCAAATTGCACGAGTTGGAATCCGGCAAAGTCAGCCTCGCCGATCTCGGGCTGAAGACTCCGGCCGACTACCGGGCCTACATGGAATTAGGCCGGTTTCGCGACGCTCTGATTCTCCACGAAATCGCCCACCCCGGGAGCATCATCGAGGGCGACGGCAGCCCCGTCGATGTTCGGGGCCCGCTGATTTCCGTGCGGCACCCCGCGGCCAAATCCGGCAACACCACGTCCTTCACCATCACCGTTCCCGGCGAGAGACGAGTCATCAACCTCGGCGAAATGAAAATTTTCGATACCGAGGGGAACGACATCACAGACCGGGCGAAGCTGTCCCAGTCCAGCAACTTTGAAGGCAGGTTCCCGATCAGGAATCTCGTGGACGGAAACCCGATCAGCCTGGCTCACACCAACAGCGAGACGAATCCGTGGATCAAAGCGGAGTTTGCCGAACCGGTTCAGATCGGCGAGGTGAAAATCTGGAATCGGAACGATTCCGGCGGCCGGTTTCTCAGCCGGTTCGAAGGTGCGCGGATCGAATTTTTCGAACGGGAAAGTTCCGTCGGAAAAATCGACCTTCCAATCGAGGGTGCCATGAACCTCGTCAACTTCGCCCGGAACTATCAGCTGCCTCTGTAGGAAAATTCTCCGTGAAATTTGCCCGGGAAAATCGAATACTGCGGCATGCTGCAAGCCGCTGTCCTTGCCGACGATTTTTCCGGGGCAACCGAAATGGCAGGGGTCGCCTCCCGCTTCGGATTGCGCGTTGTTCTGCAAACGAACGTGCCTCACGGGCAGCCGGAGAAGTGCGATGTCCTCGTGCTCGACACCGATTCGCGCATGATGACCGACGAGGCAGCTGCCGATCGAGTTCGCGAATTTGCCAATGGTCTGAAGCAGTTGAATCCGCCTGCGATTTACAAGAAAACCGACTCCGTTTTGCGGGGGCAGATCGCGGCCGAAATCGGTACGCTGCTGGTTGTATTCGAGCTGCCGGGGTGCCTGTTCATTCCCGCCAATCCATCCCGCCAGCGGGTGATTCGCGACGGTCATTATTTCGTGGAAGGAAAGCCCCTTGCTGAGATTGACGCCTTCGCCAACGATCCGACTCATCCAGCGAACACGAATGCTGTTGCCGAATTGCTTCGAGACGAATCCGGTCGCATTCAGATTCCCAATATCGAGTCGGAGGATGAAATTCGCAGGCAAGCCGCAGCCAAACCGGCCGATCATCTCGCCGCCGGGGCAGCTGATTTTTTCGCGGCCTGGTTGGCGGAAGTCACCGGGCAAAACACACCGGTTCAGGCCGGGACGATTTCGTTCTCGCCGCAGAAAACGCTGTGGGTTTGCGGCAGTCACGCCGCGTGGCCGGATCGAAAACGCGAATTCGCGGAGCACGGCATTCCCGTCCAACTCATCGATCAATCTCCCCGATTCGGAGAAACGGAACCGGTCCTGGCTCTCGGGACCGGGGACGAAACGCATCCCGATCCGGCAGCCCTGCTCGAATCGATCGCTGAATCAGTGGCGAAACTAATCGAGGAAAACGCAGCCGATTTTCTCCTGCTTGAAGGCGGCGGCACTGCCCGGGCCGTCATCGATCATTTCGGCTGGACCGATTTTTCCGTGCTCGCCGAGATCGCGCCCGGAACCGTGGCCGTCCGATCGGGGCATTCACCCGTGCTGCTGGTTAAGCCCGGTAGCTACCCGTGGCCGGAGCGTGTATGGCAGTTTTTCGAATGAACAGATTCGGAAGGAACTGGATAAATACGGAGAGCAGCGCAGTCAATACGTTCGATGAACCAAGCTCCTTGTTCATTCGTTTTTCGCCGTGGCCGGTTTTTGCGGCTCTTCGAGAATCTCGATTCCGTTTGGCAGGATCGGCTTGAACTTTTTGCCGTTGACTTCCTTCACAAAAATCGTGACGTGCCCGCCCTTTTTGGGAATCGATTCATGACCTTGCAAACCGGGCTCAGGAGGAATCCGTTTGGCCGGTCTCCAGGCTTCGACAATGATTTCGTCGCCGACAGCGACCCCTTTGCCCTTTTTCACGGAAGCGATCTTGATCTTGATCGTGTAAATCCGGTCGGTATGAATCCCGAGCCCTTTTTCAATTTTCGATTTCGTCTCCTTCGATTGCACGTCCACCACTTCGCCGGTGAAAATATGAGTCGCCGTTTTTTTGAGCTCTTCTTTTCCGACGGGAGCCTTGGCCGCCCACGCGGAAAATGAAAATAGAACCAGGAGAGTCGGAAAAACAGGAAGTTTCAATTTCATATCCGCGATGGGTTGGTACTTGGAAGTTTAGCGCAAAAGGGTGGCTAAATCTGTTTTTTCCAAATCGAGCGGGCGATCGAACTGATACCGGAACAGCCCCAGCAGCGTTCCTTCCTTGACCCCGTGGCATTTTGCA
>JABDJT010000438.1 GCA_013003335.1 Verrucomicrobiales bacterium
GGCAAAAAGCGAGAACGTCACGAAGGCCGAAACGGGATTTCCCGGCAGCCCGAAAATGGAAACGCGGTCTTCAAATCGCCCGAACAAAAACGGCTTCCCGGGTTTCACGTTCACTCGCCAAAACTCCGGTTTCGCTCCAAGATCGTTCAACACGCCCTTCACAAAATCGCGTTCTCCCACGGAAACGCCCCCTGCCACGATGAGGAAATTCCCGGTTTGAAAGGCTTTTTTGATTACCGTTCGCAGGACCTCCGGGTCATCCGGCGCGTGCAATCGGGCAGCAATTCCTCCGATTCTTTCCACCGCAGCCGCAAGCATGGGCCCGTTGCTGTTATAGATTTCCCCTTCTGCGAGCCATTCGCCGGGATCGACCAATTCGTCGCCGGTAGTCAGGATGTTCACCAGCGGACGTTGAAAAATAGGGACATTGGGCAAACCCTGCGACGCAATCAGGCCCACGGTGGCAGGCGTGATCTTCTCGCCGCGGCCCAGAATCCGCTGCCCCTCGCAAACGTCCGATCCCCTTCGGCGGATGAACTCACCTTCTTCCACGCCTTCCAGCACCTCAATTTTGGTTTTTCGCTCATCTGCAAATTTCACATCCTCCTGCATGATCACTGCATCCGCCCCCGGAGGAACCGGAGCCCCGGTAAAAATACGCACAGCCTCCCCGGGGTGAACAACGTGACCCACGTCCGGGCCGGCCGCCTGCACCGCTTTGGCGACGCGCAGGGTGTCTCCCGTCCTGCATTCACTCGCCCGAACCGCGTAGCCATCCATTGCGGAATTGTCGAAAAGTGGTGAATCAATTCGTGCCCCAATGGTTTCGCCCGCAAATGCCCCGGTACTCATCGAAAGTGGGACCCACATCACAGGGCCGGTTTCGGTGGAGTCGAGAATTTTCCGGCGGGCTTCGATTTCCTCGATCATGGTTCGGACTACGATATGACTGCAAACGAACCAACAGGGTTGGCTCGGAGAGTCAACCCTGTTGAACCGAAACCGGTCTAATTCCTCGCGGCCTCACGTCGTTTCCACCACCACATCAGTAGAGGAATGTAGCCGACAGAAAAAATCATCCAGGTGGGCAAGCCGATGAAAATATCCCGCTCACCCCAGGCCTGTTTTGGATTGGGTTTAAGATGCCATTTTCCGAACCAGACATTTCCGCTTTTCTCCGTCACGCCTTCATTAATCGGGATTCTGTGCCACCCGGTGTCATTGGGAACATCCGGCCCACTGAAATTAAAATTGTGTTCCGAATCGGAGATTTTCATCCGAATGCACGAACAGAGGGAAAAGGCAGTCACACAGAAACCTTTTCCGCTGGTAGTCCGTGCCTGGTTCAAAACAAGCACGTCCGAGGTCGTCCAACTTCTCACGGAAAGAAACACCGTCGCTACTGCCGTCAAAACGGCCAGGTAAACAGGCCAGAGGCGGGAGAGATGTTTCATTTTCAGCGGAAATCCGAAAATCGGAGGACGATGAGATTAGTGTAAAAGGCGGTTTGGAAATTGGAAATTGCGAAATGGTTCGTAAACTCAAGGCATCATGCCCCGACTCACTCCGGATCAACTCCGCTCCGCCCGCTGGTTTGCTCCCGACGACCAACGATCCTTTGGCCATCGGTCCCGGCTGAAGCAAATGGGATTCGATACGGATGATTTCAAAGGAAAGCCAACAATCGGGATTTTGAATACGTGGTCGGAGGTGAATAACTGCCATACCCATTTTCGCGACCGTGCGGAGGAAGTGAAACGGGGCGTCTGGCAGGCCGGCGGATTCCCGCTGGAGGTACCGGTGATGTCGCTTTCGGAAAGTTTCATGAAACCGACGAGCATGGTTTACCGGAACCTGCTCGCGCTGGAAACCGAGGAAACCATTCGCTGCTATCCCTTCGACGCGGTGGTGCTGATGGGCGGCTGCGATAAAACGGTACCGGCGCTGATCATGGGCGCGACGTCGGCAGATGTGCCGGCGATTTTTCTGCCGTCCGGTCCGATGCTGAAAGGCTGTTGGAAGGGCGAGACCCTTGGTTCCGGGACGGACATGTGGAAATACTGGGCGGAAAAACAGGCGGGGAATTTTTGCGACGATTCATGGGCACAGTTGGAAGACGGCATCGCGCGGAGCGCCGGGCATTGCATGACGATGGGCACGGCCTCGACGATGACAGCGATCGCCGAAGCGCTCGGGCTCTGCCTGCCGGGTTCGACGTCGATTCCGGCCGTGCATTCGACTCATGCACGAATGGCGTCGGCCGTGGGGCGGCAGGTCGTTGAAATGGCATGGGAAAACATCACGCCGAAATCGATTTTAACGTCCGAGGCCTTCCGAAACGGAATCGTGACCGACATGGCGCTGGGCGGCTCGACGAACGCGATCATTCACCTCATCGCGATGGCGGGCCGCGCGGGTGTGAAGCTGACTCTGGAAGATTTCGACAAGGTTTCGCAGAAACTTTCGGTCATCGCGAACATTCGTCCGTGCGGCGAATACGTGATGGAAGATTTTTATGATGCGGGTGGAATTCTGGCTTTGCTGGAACAAATCCGAGATCACTTGGACCTCGATTGCAAAACGGTCACAGGAAAGACGCTTGGCGAAAACCTGGAAGGTGCGGAAGTGATCGACGACGATGTGATTCGTCCGCTCAACCGGCCTGTTGGAAAAGCGGGCGGCACGTTTGTCTTAAAAGGAAATCTCGCGCCGGACGGAGCCGTCATCAAGCCAACCGCCGCTGAAGAGCGATTGCTCCAACATCGCGGACCGGCTGCCGTATTTGCCGACTACGGCGACCTGAAAGCCCGGATCGACGATCCCGCACTCGGACTCACGCCCGAACACATCATCGTCCTGCAACACGCCGGGCCGATCGGTGCGCCGGGTATTCCGGAGTGGGGCATGCTGCCGATTCCGAAATACCTACTCGAGCAGGGCGTTCGTGATATGCTCCGCATTTCCGACGCGCGAATGAGCGGGACGAGCTACGGTGCCTGCGTGCTCCACGTCTCGCCCGAATCAGCGATCGGCGGCCCGCTCGCGTTGGTAAAGGATGGGGATTTGATCGAAGTCGATGTGGAAAACCGGAAGCTGCATCTCAATGTCAGTGATGAAAAACTCGCCTCGCGGAAAGCGGAATGGAAGCCGCGCGAAACACAGTTTTCACGCGGATACGGCAAGCTCTACGCGGAGGAAATCACCCAGGCTCACGAAGGCTGCGATTTCCGGTTTTTGCATGATGACGGATCGGGGATGGTTGAACCGAAGATCTATTGATTCGGTGAGATCCTTATTCCAAAGCACCCTGCGGTGGGTAATCGGTGGCACGCTTTTTTCTCAGGGGCCTTTCTCCTGATCACGTTCCCGGGTATCGGAATGATCATGGGCAGCCTGTTCCTGGTGATCCTGGGGTTGGCTGTAATCCTCGAGATCGACGTGGGCGATCCCTGAAAACCTCATGCGAAATCCTTCTGCAATTTCTCGATTTCCTTTTTCACTAACCCGCCGACGCGGTGCTTGGCCAGATAGACCTGGGCCATGCTGACGCCGAGTTGGGATTTCACTTTGTCGGCGGCCCAGTCTTTCAGAACGTAGGCGTCGAAAATCTGAAATTGCTTGGGCGACACCAGTTTTTTCACTTTATCCAACGCGACAGCGGACAAGTTCGAGCGCCACTCGATATCCCAGATTCGTTCCAGGGCTTCGCTTTCGCCTTCGTCAGCGAGGCGGTCGATCGTGGCGGTTCCGCGAAATTCGCCATCGGCTCCCGGTGTGCCGCCGGACTGGTTTTGCGCCGCGGGGTTGCGCTGTTTCTTGCGAAACTGATCGGCGATCCGCCAGCGGGTGATGTTCATCAGCCAGGTTTTGAAGGATCCTTTGGCCGGATCATATTTCTGGCCTTTTTTCCACTGCTTCGCGACAGAGAGAATCGTTTCCTGCACGACATCGAACGCTTCATCCGCCCCGAGACCTTTTTTCATCGAGACGCTGTAAATCAGGCGCCAGTAGGTTTGGTAAAATTCGTCCCAGGTTTTCTGATCTTCCCAGTCCGAAAGTCGTTCGATCAGGCTCATGCGCGTGCGCGCGTAGGCTTCCTTCATCTTGGGTGACTCGGACTCGGACATGAAACGTCGGAAAAGTTACCATGAAATGAGCGCGAAGCGGTTTTTTTCTGTAAACTGGCTGAAAGAGAGCCGCTGACCATCCGTATTTGAATTTAGAAGATCGCGTAACAATCAACCGTCGAGCCGATGAAACATCTCATGCAAAAACCCACCCCCTCCATTCCACGATCCAACAGGGTCGGTTCGTCAAACCAACCCTGTTGGTTCGTTTTCCTGGTCGCCTTCCTTTTTTCCCAATCCGGTTTTACCCAGCAAACCGGGCAGGCAACTCCGCAAACGGAGGGGAAGGAGGAAGAGAAACGGGCCGCGCTGACCTTCGAACGGTCTCCGGGCTGGTTCAGTTCGTATTCCCAGCCTTTTACGCCTCAGCCGAAATTGCTGCTGCGTTTCAACGCGCCGGTTCGACCGATGAAAGTGGCGCAACACCTTTCGTTTTACGACAAGAGGGGGGACCGCCGGATTCGGGCGGAGGTGACGAAGTTGGAGTCGATCGAGGAATCGAAAGCTTTGCAGCGATTCGAAGAGGAAAAGCCGGTTTTTCCGTTGGAGCAGTTTGTGAAAGTCACGCCGGCTACGCCGCTGCCGGTCGATTCAGAATGGCTGCTGGTTTCCAGAAAGGGTTTGGTCTCGAAGGATAAAAAATTCGAGATGCCACAGGATCAGCGGGATTATTTGGGAGTCCTGCAGGCGTTCAAGGTTAAGAGTATCACGGCGGAAACGCCCTACGACGAGAAGCGATTCATTTCGATCCGGACGACAAAGTACGAGTTGATCGATTCGCTGACGCCGGAATTGCTGACCGATTATATTTCGGTCGATCCGATTCCGGATGGGTTCGCGTTGAAGCGGGT
>JABDJT010000447.1 GCA_013003335.1 Verrucomicrobiales bacterium
GTGGTAATCGCGGTCGCAAAATAGCCCTCTTTCAGCTGTCGTTTGGGATACAACAGGGAGTCGACGATTTGATCGAGCGGCAATCCCGCTCCAACGGCATCGAGAGCCGGTCCGATGGTTCCTCCCACTTCGTTGATTTGATGGCAGCCGATACAATTCAGCTGGGCGAGGGCATAGACTGCTTTTCCGGTTTCAGGGTCGCCCTGCCCGGCCGTCACGGCCCGGACGATTTCGGCGACCCGTTCCCGGTCATATTTTTCGGTTGGAGGCCCGATTCCGAGAGAGTCGTTGAGAACCAGTGACAATTCCGGGTGGACCCGACCGAGCCGGTTCATGGCGCCGGAGATTTTTTCCACGATCGATTTCTCCGGTTCCACTCTGGAAACAAATTCGATTACGGCAGGCGGTCCGGTGCTGCGGATGAAGATCGGGGAAAAAAGGGCAGCGAGGTGATTCTCGTCATTGGTTCGGGCGGCAATTTGGGCTGCCGCGGCGACGGCCGATTTTATGTCGATTCGGGCGAGCGCTTCCAGGGCGGCCCGGTAAACCATGATCGGCGTTTTTTCCGACACTGCGATTTCACGCAGGTCGTCTGCTGCCTGTTTGCCGCCCAGTAGCCCGAGTGCCTTTACAGCTTCCGGCCGGAGGTTGCCCGGTGTCCCGGGGTTCATCGCGAGGCCCCGGATCGAATCCGCCAATTCCGGAACGCGCCAAATTCCGGCGAGTTGAATTGCAGCCCCTTTCATCTCGGGATCGTTTGAATCCAGGATTTCGGCTAGGCGATCAGCCAATTCACCCTCCGGTCGCAGCTTCGATTCCGCCAGCAGATTGAGAAGATTGGGATTCACGGTTTCGTGAAACAGGACCGTTCGCGCGTCTTTTGCATTTCCATTTTTCGCCAGCACCCGGAGGAACGCCATTTGATCTTCGGAATTCAAATCTGACTGGGCCAATTCACGGCGGGCAATCGTGGCGCTGATTTCTCCACCGAGCGACTCCAGCGCGAAGGCGAGATGCGCCGGTTTGGCAAAGGTCAGCGAATCGCTTTCAACGGCGGGCAACCAGGATTCCTGGAGGGCCTGCACGGTTTGGGTGAGGGAATATTCCAAATGCTTGTCGATCGGAAAATCGAGAGCCTGCAGCGCACGGGGCAGGGATTCCGGCGACAGCTGATTCGCCAGGGCAACGACAGCTTCCAATCGGGCTCGCGGATGGGAATCGCGGGCCAGTTTCTCCAGCTTTGCGCCGGAGCCCGCAACCGGATCAGCCGATCTTCCGATGATTCGGGCGGCAGCCGCGCGGGCAAACGGATTTTTCGAAGTCTCCAGTTTTTCCAGCACGCCCGAATCCACGGCCCGGTGAGACTCGAGAATTCCGGCTGCTTCAATCAGGGCAGCGTTGGTGGTCGGATCCGGATTTTCGTCGGCCATCCAGCGACGAATCGCTGAGACGACCGATTCGCGATCGCCATCCTGGAGCAGCCGCCGTGCCTGGATCCGCACCCACTTTTCTTCCGACCCAAGACGCCGGATCAGGGCGGGCAGGGTGACATCGGAAAAATCCGGTGTTTTTCCCCGGGGGCCGTCTTTCGACACCAGCCGCCAGATGCGCCCGTGCTTGTAATCGCGGTGCGGGTGACGAAGGGAAACCTGGTAGTGATTGATCACCGGGTTGAACCAGTCGGCGATGTAAATGGCCCCGTCCGGCCCCGTGCGGATATCGACCGGTCGAAAACTTTCGTGGCCGGCGACCAGGAGCCGGACCGGCTCGACGGTCTGAAATCCGGATCCGTCTTCGCGGAGCGGGAGGGCGTTGATTTGCCGCGCAAAATACCCGGCGATCACAGCGTGATCCTGCAGCCAGTCGGGCAAATGGGCGGTTTCCACGATGTCCACGCCCATGCTTTTGCCGGGAGTCGCACCAATCAGCGAATGCTGCATCAATTCCCGCTTGTAGGTTGTTGGAATCAGGCCGGGCGTCGCGAATCCGAGGTGCACGCCGTTGCTCTTTATGAACAGCGCCCCCCGGCGATCCAACGCGATTCCGCAGGGGTTCTGGCTCATCATCGAGGGAAAACAAAACGGATCGAGTCGCAGCGTCCGAGGATCGAATCGCCAGAAACCGGCCCGATCGCCGCGCGAGACACCCCACGGAGTTTCGACGTGGGAAAAGGCATGCAGGCCCTGGCTGAAGTACAAAAACCCGCCCGAATCGAAGATGAAATTACTGATGTTCTGGTGGGTATCACCCGTTCCGAAACCGCTGAGCAAAACGTCCCGCGTGTCAGCACGGTCATCTCCATCCACATCCTTCAAAAACACCAGGTCCGGGCCTTCCGCGAGATAAACGCCACCGGTCCCAAGCGCAAAACCGGTCGGCATTTCAAGGCCTTCAGCAAAAACCGTCGAGCGGTCGGCTTTGCCGTCTCCGTCCGTATCTTCGAGAATGAACAGCTTGTCGTTGGCCGTTTCGCCGGGCTTCAACTGCGCGTAAGCCAACGTGCAGAGCACCCAGAGCCGCCCGTCGTGGTCCCAGTGCATCGCGATCGGATTGGCGATTCCGAGCGTTTCATCCGCGTACAGTTCCACCGCGAGATCTTCATGGACTTCGAACGACGCCAGCTCCGCTTCAACGGAATTATCAGCCGAGGGC
>JABDJT010000475.1 GCA_013003335.1 Verrucomicrobiales bacterium
TGAACATGATGCCATAGACGATGGTGGGCACGAGATAGAGGGCGAGCTGGTATTTCCAGTAGACCTCCATCTTGTCATCGAGAACCCAGCCGGCGGCAGCCCCGAGAATCATCCCCGCCGGCCAGGAGGCGTGGAGGATGTTGAGGTAATGGGTGCGGTTCTTGGGGAAGATGGTCGCGACGAGGGGGTTGGCCACCGCTTCCAGCGTGCCGTTCGCGTAGGCAAACAGGAACATGCCCCAGAACAAAAACGCATAAGCGTTTTCCGGACTCGACGCCCCAAAGGTCACAAAGGCAGATAACACATGCGTGGCAAAAGCCAGGATGACCAACTTCCCGTAACCGATTTTGTCCACCACGATCCCACCGAGAATAATCCCGAAACAGAATCCCGTGAATCCCGCACCGCCGATCGCACCCAGTTGCGTATCAGTGAAGCCGAACTCACCTTTCCAGTTGTCAAAAATGCCACCGCGAATCGCGAAACCGACGCCCGCTGCGAGAATGGCCATGAATCCCGCCCACAAAAGGCGCGACCTGTTTACTCCGTTGCTGTCACTCATAGATCGAATTTTTGGAATAGGTAATGATTGAAACCGCGCCAATTTCCGGCGCAATAAGCCGCCTTTCTTAACAAACCTCCCAACTTCGACAAGCAGAAATTCAATTAAGACTCTGCCGCTTTACGAGCCCTGTTACGAACCACCAGGGTCAAAAGCGGGCTCGCCCCGCGATCTGAGGACAGCCGGGAACCGGCTCCGCAAGATGCTCCTGATTTGCAAAAGGGTTCATTCGTCAATCCAACCCTGTTCAATCGTTTCGCTTCAGCGCGACGTTGCTCCCACCCACGTCCAGGTCGGTTTCCCGTATGTCTTCGCTACACGCCCCGCCAGCACTGTCCCCGCATCGTCCCGATTCAGCACCGCCAGCATCGTCGATCCCGATCCGCTCATCAGCGCAGCATGTACCTCCGGCTGCCCGAGGAGCCATTCCTTCATCCGCGCCAACACGATGTGCTTTTGAAAAACCGGTCGTTCCAAATCGTTGACCATTTCACCCCACGGACAAATCTGCGAAACATATGGCACTCCCGGAATGGCCTTTGAATCCACGTAATTCTGATACGCGAAGGCCGCCGAGATTTCGAAATTCGGTTTCACCAGCACAACCGGTAATTCACGCTCGAAATCTTCCACCGGCTCCACGATCTCCCCCCGCCCCCGGCAATCACAGACCGTTCCGTAGACGAAAAATGACACGTCCGACCCAACTTCTGCCGCTACCTCTGCCAGCTCTTCGGTCGATAAATTCAATTCCGCCATTTCATTGATCGCCCGCAAAACCGCCGCGGCGTCACTGCTCCCGCCCCCGAGACCCGCGCCTGACGGAATCTGCTTTTCGATGTGAATCTTCAGCGAAAACGTTTTTCCGGTTCTCTGCTCCAGCGCCCGAACCGCCTTCGTCGCCAGGTTCTCCTCACCCGTCGGCAAATCCGGGTCCGAGCAGGTCAGGTTGACTGCATTTTCCTTCGTCCAGTCCAAAGTCAACTCATCCGCCAACGTCAGTGGCACCATTCGCGTTTCAATCTCATGAAACCCGTCCTCCCGCTTTCCCAGGACGCGGAGCGAGAGATTGGTTTTGGCCGGAGCCAAAATGGAAAAAGAGTCGGACATCGCGATTTTCTACTCCGAAAACCCCAGCACCGCCAGCATCCGTCCCGTTTTTCCCTTTTCCACCCGGTAACTGTAATACCGCTCCAAATCCAAACTCGTGCACGTCCCGCAGTCGTGCATCTGCCCTTCCGGCACGCCCGCCTCGATGCAATCCGCCACAATCTGCACCGCAAAATCGACTTCATACGCCGGCGGCCGAATGCACGGAGCAAGCTGCACGATCAAATCCGCCGGATCCGAACCAAACTCCTCCCGCATTCGCTCGATCGCTCGAACAGCAATCTGCTGCTCCGTCCCGTTTTTTCCCGAATGCACCAGCCCACATACTTGCTTCTTCGGATCGACCAAAAACACCGCCCCGCAATCCGCCACGAAAATCCCGAGGAACTCCCCTTTCGCTGCCGTCACCAAGCCATCCGTGTCCGGAAAATGCCGCGCCGGGCCGGTTTTCGGATCGCAGAATTCCACGTTCGACCCGTGCACCTGTTCCCCCGTCCAGAAGTGATCCGGCTCGATTTTCAGCTCACCCAAAACCGAATCATAATGCGGCTGCAATCGCGCCAGCGCGACCTCCCGATCAACCACCACGTCGATCGCTGGATTTCGCAGGATGAAGCCGTGGACCAGACCGGGGATTGAATTCAGAGAATGGAAAAATTCGACGGAACGATCCAACAGGGTTGGTTCACTCAACGTACCCTGTTGATTCGTTTCGCTCATTTCCCGACCCCCGCCTTTTTCAACTCCGCATCAATCACGCCGTGCCACATTTCATAGCCTTTTTCGCTCATGTGCAGGCCGTCATCCTTGAATAAATCCGCCGGCGGGGCCTGGCCGGTTTCTTCGGCGGCATTTAGCATGGGTTTGGCAATATCGGCATAGTACAAATCGTCCTGCTTTTCGGCGAGCGCCGCAATTTTCATGTTGGCGGCATGCTGAATGTCCCGCTGATCCCAGCGCTTGGTGCTCGGTTTGATGGCGATAAAAATGGTCGGCACGCCAGGGTGTGTTTTCTTGATTTTGGCCCACAATTCCTGGAAATCGGCGAACACGCGCGCGGCGTCCTTGCCCTTATTGACATCATTGTCGCCGGCATAAATCACGATCGCTTTCAGGTTTTTGTAGGGGGCGATGCAGCGGTCGAAATGGTGGATCGCATCGGAAATCTGGGAGCCGCCGAAACCGTTGTTGATCGTATCCAAATCCGGCCATGCTTCGTCAACTTTCCACATTCGAATGCTGGAGCTGCCGACGAACAAAACCGCGTTTTCCGGCGGCGGAGTGGCCTTGTCCCGGCCCACAAATTTCTGCATGTCTTTCTCCCATTTTTCCGGGCCTTCCGGCTTTTTCTTCGCGGCTTCGTCGCCTCCGCTCTTGTCCTGGGCAGAGATCAAACTTCCGCCACCGAGCACGGCGGCGAGGAGGAAAATTCGGATGGTTCGTTTCATGATTTCTCTTTCTTTTTGGCAGCTTTTTTCTTCGATTTTGCCTTCGGTTTTTTGTTTCGGAGAGCAGCGGCGTAGGCGGATTTCGCCCATACAGTCATCGTTTCGGCGCGGGTCAGAGCCTCGTCGGGACATTGACGGTAGGACATCACGCCCACTTTTCCGTCCTTCTTTTCAAACCGGAAAGGCGGGAGATCCAGCGCGTCAAACTCGGACTGATTTTCCGCATCACATTTCAGGAAAAACACGCCGTCGGCCACGAGACCGAACATCAGGCCGTCACGAAAAATCCCGTGACCGCCAAACATCCGTTTCGCGGCTACGGTACCGTCGGTGTCGAACGGCACGAGCAGTTCAAGCAGGTGCTGGACAAAATCTTCCTGGGCGGAGGCGGACATCTTCAAAGCGTCACGTCGTGATATTCGAGCGCCCATTCGCGCATGAAGCGAATCCGCTCCGGTTTCAGCCGGTAAATGATGAGTTCAGGATTCTCGATCGACCCGAGATACCGCCGCAGTAGCGCGTTCGACTCCCAGATTTCTTCCAGAACTGCCCGGTCCGTCACGACTTCCGCTTTTCCCTCCAGCCGGAGTTGGTCGTGATTCGGGGCGAGATAACAAAGCTCAATATTCGGATTCGCCTCGATCTCGCCGGTTTTGTGATAGCTCCGCAAATTGGCGATGTAGTGAGTCAGATCGGCGTCATCGACCCGCACCGGCGACACGGGCCGGACGCGCGGTTTGTCGCCATCGATCGAAGCCAACATGGGAAATTTCGCTTCGTGCACCACCGTGCGGGCGATTTCCGGCAGGTCGGAGGGATCGATCGTTTCAGGTTTCGGAGGCTCGGGCATTTCGGTGTCAATCTTTCAGAAACCGCGGGGATTTTCGAATGAAAAAAACGGGGAAACCGATCCAACAGGGTTCATCGCCAAACCAACCCTGTTGGATCGATTTTTGGCATTTTCGACAGGGACGAACTAAGTTTCTGGAAATGCGTCGTCTCGTCCTCCTGTTTTTCGTGCTCGCCGTCCTGGTGATCATCCCGTTTCTGATCTGGGGCGATTTTTTTGAAAGACAGATGTCGCTGGAAAACATGGTCGCCGAACTGGAAAGGTCCGGCGGCCGCTGGGCCTGGGCGATCGGGATCGGGCTGCTCTTGATTGATCTCTTGCTGCCGATCCTCGGGACGGTGGTGATGTCGGCGCTGGGGGTGGTTTACGGCTGGTTCTGGGGTGGCATTTTCAGCACCATCGGTGCAATGGGTGCAGGGTTACTCGCTTACGGATTATGCCGGAATTTCGGACGACGGGCCGGTCGCTGGATCGCGGGCGAGGATGGCATGAAAAGCGGGGAGAAGCTGTTCTCCGGGAATCTCGGCGGCTGGGTCGTGGCGCTGTCACGCTGGCTGCCGGTGATGCCGGAGGTCGTGGCCTGCCTCGCCGGACTGGTTCGGATGCCGTTCCGGAAATTCGTGATTGCGCTGGCTTGCGGTTGCGTGCCGCTGGGCTTTGCTTTCGCGTGGATCGGTGAGGCGGGCCGGGAAAAACCGGAGCTGGCCCTGATTCTGAGCGCGACGATTCCGCCGGTTTTGTGGGGCATCGTGAAATCGCTCGATTTTTTCCGAAAGAGCTAAGGAAATGTCGTTGAACGTGTCTTGTAATTTTGTAAGGGTCGCAGGCCGATTTTGAGTCACAAAACAAAGGCTCAAAGTCAATTTGCACACCTGATGAACGCGGTTGAAAAACTTTTGTACCAAGGCTTGGAATCCGAACCGGGCGACTGGTCGGTCCGGTTGGAACTGGCACGGAAACTCGGCGAACGCGGCGCGCACGAAGAGGCGGCTGCGGTCGTTTCGGAGGGTGTCGGCGCGCCCGGTTCCGAGGATGATCTCCACGAAGCTCTCACCATTGCCGGCGGCAGCCCGGAAGGCGGCAACTGGTCCTCGATCCTGGGTGATTTTGTGATGCAAAACCCGGCAAGCGGGTATGCCCACCACAGCTATGCAGTCGCGCTGATCCTCGAAGACAAAACTGACCTCGCACAAAAACATTACGAGGCTGCAGTCGCTCTCGATCCGGACTATCGCGATCCCGACATGGAGGCGACCTTGAATCCGGAAGTCGCAGCAGAAATCGCGCCGGAGCCGGAACCAATCGCTGTGCAGGAAGTCGTCGCAGAAGAAGCCGCGCAATCCTCGCCTCCTCCGCTGGAGCCCGAACCGGTCGCTGCACCGGCACCCGTCGCAGCTCCCGCGCCCCGGCAAACAGAAGCCGAAGCTGTTCCGCTGACTCCCCGGCCGCTCACGCCTCCCGGTGCGGAGGACGCCGCTCCGGCTCCCGTGAATTTCAACGCCCGATCAGATGACGAACTCTCGATGCTGACTCAAAGCATCAAGTTTGACCACGAAGCAGTCGAAGCCGAGCCCGCCGTGCATGTGGATGTGCCGGAAATCGAGCAAGGCCAACGCTCCTTTATCGTGGCGGAAGGCGAAGCGGTTCAGGCGGCGGAAAAGCCGGCAGACACGGGCCAGAAAATGTCCGCCCTCACCGTCGCGATCCTCGTTCACGTCGGAATCATCGTCGCATTCGCTTTCGTTACGATGGCGATGCCCCGCCCGAATCCTCCAACGATTGTCGCATCAGCGTTGGCCGACGTGGAGAACATGGATGCTCTCGACCGTCCGGAAGTGAAAAAAATTCAGCCGCGCCCGCCATCCAGCTCGGCGGCTGAGCAAATGCAGGTTACGACAGTCACAGCTGCCTCCTCCTTTTCCCTGCCGGAATTCGACACTCCGACCCTCACCCTGGACGCGGTTGGGATGGGTGACAATTTCGGCCCCAGCATGGCTTTCGGAAGCGAAGATGGCGCGGGCATGATCTCCTTTTTTGGCGCATCTTCGAAGGCGAAGAAGGTCGTTTTCGTAGTGGATGCGTCTCTCTCGATGAAGTCCTCAGGCTCAACAGGCAAGACGAAGTTCCGGTTGATGAAAGAGGAACTGACCAAGACCGTCGAAGCTCTGCCATCCGGCGTCGAATTCCAGATTCTCTTTTTCACAGGACCCAGTTGGTTTCTCGGGGATAACCCGAAGGAAATGAAGAAGGAATGGACCCAGCGCCCGAAGGGGAATTTCTGGGAATATCGGGACAGTGACATTTCAAAGTGGCCAAAGGTGAAATACGTTTCTGCCAGCCCGAGCCGAATCCGAAAGGTCGTCAAGGAAATCGAGGAAACCCCGATGATGGGCGGCACCGACTGGCGGGATCCGTTAAAAATGGCCATGCACATGCAGCCGGACACGATCTATTTCATGACCGATGGAGCAGTTGGCAAACACCCCACCAAGCCGGACGTGGTGGATGATGTGCTCGAATTCAACAAGGAGAACAGCAAAGCCAAGATCAACACGATCTGCCTGATGGTTCTGAGAGCCTCGAAAGATCTCCAGCGCCTCGCGGAAGAAACCCGCGGTCAGTTCACCCTGGTCCTCGAAGACGGCACTGTCGTGAAAGGCAGTGAACTGCGGAAAATGATCAAGTAGTGAAATCAGCCGGAACGAACCAACAGGGTTGGTTCGCCAAACAGACCCTGTTCATTCGTTTTCGAGCCATTCCACAATTTCGCCGGTCAAATTCCGTCCGCCAATTCGACCGAGCATATCCAGTTCCGGCTTCAGGGTCTGATACGCGGGTTTTCCTTCCCCTTCGGCGCAGATTTTTCCGCAATGAGTTCGGCTCACGAAGCCGTCGTAATCGGGAAATTTGTGCGGGTCGGTCTCCTCGTCATTCAAGGT
>JABDJT010000516.1 GCA_013003335.1 Verrucomicrobiales bacterium
GTTCTTCGCCTTTGCGGGATGATGCACCACTTTCGAATTCGCGCCCTGCAACAGCGACGAAAACGCAACCGAACCGAGGCCTGCACCGAGACCGTAGAGCGCTTCCCGGCGAGTGGGCTGGGCGAAATTGACGGGCGTTTTCATGGCGGTTCAGACTTCCCAATTATGGTCCAAAATCCTCTTCCCTTCACGAATTTTCGGGAAAAATCGGCTCACACATTCCGGCGACTCAGGCTGGATGCGAAAGAACAGGGTGCGTTCGGCGTTCATTCCCTATTGAATCGAAAACCCCTCCCCTGATTCCGCAGGATATTTTTTCGCCAAAATCGGATGCGCCCTGCTATCTTCCCGACTTTCATGACCCGGTTCTCCCCTGCCCTGCTACTGGCTTCGCTCGCTTTTGCAGCTCATTTTTCTGCCGCCGCTGATCCGGACTTTAGCCTCCCCGGCAACGCAGCTGGCTTGCTGGAAACCCACTGCTTCACCTGCCACGACGGCGACTCGGAAAAGGGGGACGTGCGGCTCGATGACCTCGCGGATGTCGCGCTCGATGCGCGCCTAGAATTGCTCAACAAAATGCAGGAGCAGCTTTACTTCGGCGAGATGCCGCCGCGGGACCGGAAAAAGCAGCCTTCGGATTCGGAGCGAGAGCAGCTGCAGGACTGGGTGGCTGGCGAATTGGAAAAGCACAATGCTTCGACGCTGGAAGACAAATTGCGCTACCCGGATTTCGGGAACGCAGTCGATCACGACAAGCTCTTCAGCGGGGAAATTCAGGACGCGGCTTATACGCCGGCACGCCGCTGGCTGGTGAGTCCGCAGATTTTCGAGGAGCGGGTCAAAGATGTGTTCCAACTCGAAGGCCGCGACCGGAACCGGAAACTTCACGGCGTGACGAATCCGTTCATCCTGCCCGATCGATCGGGGGTTCGGGATTACGACAACACGACGCTCGACGGCGGTCACCTGCTCGTCATGCTGGCGAACGCGGAATGGATTTCCTACAAGCAGATCCGGGCAGCCCGGGTGAAAAGCGGCGAGCTAAAAGCGGACGAATATCAAAATCCGAAAGATAAATGGGCGCCGCGCGAAACGCCGTCCGCGCTGGAAGCGGTCATCATCAATCCGGACAAACCGTCAGACGACGAATTGATCGCGGCGATTCACGCCCAGTTTGACATGGTGTTAGGGCGTGAGCCGACACCGGAGGAAGCGCAGCGCTATCTCGATCTGACCCGCTCATCAGTCGAGGTCGCCGGCAACACCGAGGGCCTGCGCCAGATGCTCGTTTCGGTATTGCTGGAATCGGAATTTCTCTACCGGCTCGAGTTCGGCGCGGGCGAACCGGATGAACACGGCCGGAAAAAACTGGCACCGAACGAGGCTGCCCGCGCGATTTCCTACGCGCTCGGGGATCGCGGACCGGACCCGGTTTTGCAACAGGCTGCCGTGGAAGGAAGACTCAGCACGAAAGAGGATTTTGAGCGCGAGGTGCGCCGTTTGCTGGCCGACGAAACCTATTACGCCGGAGCGGTGGATCCGGCGCTGAGCGGCAAGAACATGCGTTCCCACGAAACGACGCATCCGAAGCTGGTCCGGTTTTTCCGCGAATTTTTCGGGTATCCGACTGCCGCGAAAATTTTCAAGGATTCCCCGCGAAGCGATGGCTTCTATCAAAATCCCTCCCGCGGAACGGCGGGCTCGCCCGGTTTTCTCATCAAGGAAGCGGACCGGATCGTCGATTATCACCTGGCACGCGACGAGGCCGTTTTTGAAAATCTGCTGACGACTGACGAATATTTTGTCTATCACGACAAGGACAACGAGACCGGCAAACAGATCATCGCGGAGTGGACGGAGGCTTACGAAAAACTGAAGGACACCGACTGGAAAGCGAGTCCGGAACAGGTGATCGAGGAGAACCTGGAGTTCATCAAATCGAAGAAATCGCTGCGCATTGTCGGCGGAAAACAAAAGCGGGAGCTGCTCCGCTACATGTATTATTTCGAGGATACGATCGCCAAAGGCCGCACTCCCTTCACCACGCCGTCCTTCGCCCACGGCTACACCTACAACCACTCGACCTTTTACAACCTGCCGCCGACACCTCACATTTTCCGCTACAACGTGGTGCTGGATAAGAATTTCAAAGCGCTCGAAGAGGAAGAGTTCTGGGACTACCCGGTCGAGCAGCCGTTCAAAATCGAGCACCGCAAAGGCATCCTCACCCATCCCGCCTGGCTGATCGCTCACTCGTCGAATTTCCACACTGACCCGATCAAGCGCGGCCGCTGGATTCGCGAAAAATTGCTGGCCGGTCGTGTGCCCGATGTCCCGATCACGGTCGATGCGCAGGTGCCCGAGGATCCGCACAAAACGTTCCGCGAACGGGTCGAAACGGTCACGACAAAGGAGGAATGCTGGAAATGTCATCAGCACATGAACCCGCTTGGGCTGCCGTTCGAGGCCTTCGACGATTTTGGCCGCTACCGACTCGAAGAGCCGCTTGAATACCCCGAGCATCTCACTTCCAAGGCCACGAAAAAAGGCGGGGCGGACACTTACAAAACCAAAACCGTCAGCACGCTCGGCGAACTGTCCGGAACCGGTGACCCGAAACTCGAGGGCGTGGTGGAGGATTCCTTCGACCTGATCGATCGCCTCGCCAAATCCGATCGCGCCCGTCAGTCGATCATCCGGCACGCGTTTCGCTTTTTTCTCGGGCGAAATGAGAGGCTGTCCGACTCGCAAACTTTGATTGATGCCGACCGCGCCTACGTGGAAAGTGGCGGGAGTTTCAGAGCCGTCGTCGTTTCCCTGCTCACCTCGGATTCATTCATTTACCGAAAATAGAAAGCCGCCGCCCCGATTTTTTTCATGAAGAACAGACGAAATTTCCTCAAAGCCTCGATGCTCGCCGCCGGTGCCGGCAGTCTCGGCACGATCCCGAACCTTTTTGCCAATCCCGACACCGGCCGCCCGATGCGCTTCATTTTCATGCACCGCGGAAACGGCCTTTTTCCGAAGGTGATGACGCCCCCGTCGCTCAGCGAGCAGGACAAAGCGCGCGATGACAAGAAAGAGGCGTTCGAAGTGGATCTCGCCAAACACGAGCTGCCCGACTGGATGGCGCCGCTCGATGCGCACAAGGACAACCTCACGATTCTTCAGGGTCTCTCGGGAAAAATGTGCACCACCGGCCACCATTCCTGGTGCTCGGCCCTCGGTGTTTATAAAGCCAACGAACGCCCCAGCACGATCAAATGGGCGACCGTGGATTTTGAACTGGCGAAACTTTTTCCTTCCCCGATGGAGCACATCGAGCTGGCCTGTTTCCCAACCGGCGGCGGCAATGCGCGCGGCAGTCTCGAGGGCATCGCCAAGGGTTTTTCCGCCCGCGGACCGCAACAGCCGAACTACGCCTTCGGTTCGCCGAAAAGAGCGATGGAGGAATTATTCAAATCCGTTTCCAGCGAAAAAGACGATCAGATCAAGTATCAGCTCGAGCGGAAGGTCCTCGAATTCGCCGCGAAAAATCAGGCACGCATCGGCGAAAATCTCGACGGGATCGAACAGTCAAAGGTGACGAACTACGCCGAATCGATCGAGGCCATCCGCGAGCGGAATCGCAAGATCGACAACATGGGCGACGTTCTCCGTCAGCACGTGCCGAAGCTCGAGGAAAAATATCTCGCCGATGAGCTCAACACCCTCGACCGCCAGAACGCCCATGCTGAAGTGCTGCTTTCCGCCCTCATCTCCGGGCTCACCAATGTCGTCGCCTTCACCGTTGACGAGCTCGGTCACCCCTATACCGGCCTCCCCGGAATCGAGAACGAAAAGGTCAACATGCACGACGTCGGCCACAACAAATCGATCGGCGGTCTCGAAGCCCCCGAGATCCGGAAACGCGCCCGCCAGCATCACATGACTTTGATCGATACCATCGTTACGCGGCTGAAAAGCACGCCCGATGGCAGCGGCACGATGTTCGACAACACCATGCTGTTCTATTTTCCCGACGGCGGCGAAACCCATCACAGCCATGGCTGGGAGTATCCGTTCGTCGTCATGACCGGCAACAATTCCAAGGTCAACCTCGGCAGCAAATACATCCGCCTGCCCTATCACAATGAAGTAGGCCACAAAACGCTCGGCAACTGGTGGACCACGATTCTCAACGCCAATGGCAACCCGATCGAGCATTTCGGTGATCACGACCTCAGCCTGCGAATCGACCAGTCCGGCCCGATCCGGCAGTTTCTGTGATTCATCGATTTTGATCCAATCGGGTGTTTGAGAGTCCAGACCCGCTTGGTTCAATTTCCAGCGGAGATCAATCCTAATCATTCATTCCGATGATTCGCGGCTAATCCTCTGCTTTCAGTAAATCGACTCCCCCATGAAAATCCTCGCCTTCGGAGCGTCCACCAGTTCCACTTCCATCAATCGCCAGTTCGCCAATTTCGTCGCGGGAAAAATCCCCGATGCAGCGGTGACCAAGATCGATTTGCGCGAATTTCAGCTTCCGATTTACAGCGCAGACGAAGAGGAAGCCAACGGCCCGCCGGCAGACGCCCAAACCTTCCTCGATGCGATCCGTTCCCACGACGCACTCGTCATTTCTCTGGCCGAACACAATGGTTCCTACACCGCCGCCTTCAAAAATCTCTACGACTGGGCCTCCCGGATTGAAGTCGAAGTCTGGGGAGGAAAACCCATGCTACTGCTTTCCACCTCTCCCGGTGGTCGTGGCGGAGCTTCCGTGATGGAAGCTGGCAAGGCGACTTTCCCGCGCATGGGAGCAGACTTGGTCGAAACCTTCAGCCTGCCCTCGTTTTACGACAATTTTTCACCGGAGACCGGAATCACAGATTCCGAGCTCGCCGCCAAACTCGAGCAAGTGATCCAGTCGTTTTCCCAAAAGGTTTCAGCGGCACACTGAGAATTTCTTACTCCTCCAGCGGCCGCTGCTTCCACGGGATGGGCATCGTCGGGGGATTCCGGTGGCGGTCTTTCCGCTCATCTTTGGGTCGTCCGTGGAAATATTTCACCAGCTCGACCAGTTGCTTCACCGCTTCGTCGCAGGCGGCTTTTCCTTTTTCAGCGGTGGCCAGTTCCGCTTCGCCGAGAACGCCGGAATCGGAATAACTGCTCGTCCACGAGACAACCGTTCCGGGTCCCTGCTGAAATAGGTCCACAAAGTTGAAAGGACTCTCGTCTTCATTGAACGAAATCGTGCCGTTCTGGATCTGGTCTTTGCGGACGTTTTCCTCGTCGAGATACAAGTACATCGAGGTCTCCAGTTCACAGGCATGGGCGCAGCCGCCGGGGAATTTGCTCTCCCGCCAGTTCGGCAGGAAATCCTTGTCGATCGTCAGCAGCTGCCACCAGCCGGTCAGCATGCACTCGGCATCGGTTTCGAGGTTGGTGCGGCGGGCCACGAGATCCAGGTTCGGCATGTTGGACCCGTGTCCGTTGAGCAGGATGATTTTTTTGAACCCGTGATAGGCCAGCGAGCGGGTGATATCGAGCACGTGATTGATGAAATGCTGGACGTCGTTGTTGATCGTCCCCGGAAAATCCATCACGTGCCCGGTGTAGCCGTAAGCGACGATCGGCAGAACAAGAATTTTTTCGGGGAGAATTTTCCCTGCTCCGTGTGCCACTCCGTTGGGACAGACGAGGTCCACATCGAGCGGCAGGTGCGGCCCGTGTTGTTCCACTGCGCCACAGGGCAGGATACAGACTTTGCCGAGATCGACGGCGTCATCGATCTCCGGCCAGGTCAGTTTTTCATAGCGGTATTCGGTTTTGGCTCGGCTGCTCATGAGGTGTTTTGGGTTCGGGTTTTTCAAAATGGTCCGGTTCACCAGAACCAGGTGAAAAGGCAAATCACGGTGATGCCGACGAGGATTGCGGCGATCCAGCCGGGTTTCAGGTAACCGGGAACTCCGTTCGCAAAGCGATGCTCAGGCAGCGGCTCCAGGGCTTCCCGGCTGCGCTCGAGCCATCCAGCTTCCGCGCGGTTGAAAGCGGCTTCTTTTTCCCCGGGCTGATGTTTCCCCCAAATGAGAGTGGCGGCGATTCCCCCGACGAACGTGAAGGCCATCGACCAGCACAGGGCGACCCAGCGATTCGTGAACCAGGACGTCAGCCACTCAACATCTGTGATTTCGCGATCAAACAAGGCAACCAAACCATAGGCGGCTCCCGTGAA
>JABDJT010000521.1 GCA_013003335.1 Verrucomicrobiales bacterium
CAAATATTGCGTTCATCGGCATGGCTCCGGCTCCGCCACCGGTAATCAAATTGGGTTTCGTACCTGAGCCCGTCAAAGCTCGCGAGGGGAAAAGAAGGGAAGCCCCGAAAGTCGTTTGGGGAGTCAATGCTCCGGTCCGCGCCGGCGCATTCCGGGGGGGAAGAGGCCGGGTGATTCTACCCGGCATGGCGCATCCAATTCAAGCGAGGCCTCCCGAAGTCATTCCGCCGATCTCGCTGAACGGAAACCGGTTCGGAAATTCCCGGACCCAGCTGCCCCTTCCATTTTTCAAGGAGTCGAAAGTGAAAATCGGGGACCGGGAATTTGTGCTTTCGGCTCGTGGAGACGGAAACATGCAGGAGTTTGAGTATCGTGGATGGAATTATCGCTTCCTGATCGTGGGCCATGGCGACAATTCCCGCGTTATTTCCGAGATTCATGCACCAAAGGAATTCAAAGCGGCACTCGCCGCCCGTGATATTCCGTTTGTCGATCCCGCGCCTGATCCGGCCTTTCGCGGTCGAACGGTTTTGGGCGTCGATTTTTGATTAGACCAGCGTAGGTTTCCCGGCCCGTTCATGCACGACGAATTCCTCCAGGTCGCCGCCGATTTTCAACTGGGTATGCTCGACACCGAGCGTCCCCATCCCAAGACCACCAACCTTTCCCGCCATGCCTGCGAAGATTTGCCGGCAGCCGTCGAACTGCTCCGGGAGGTCGATCGGGATGCCCTGCACGTTCTCGGAGAAAAATTTTCAGCCGGAGAAATCCATCCGCTCGCCCGGGCCATCGCGGAAACCCTGGACGCGGGAAACCGGATTTTCCTGTGCGGCTGCGGGGCGACGGGGCGGCTTTCCATTTCCCTCGAAATCTTTGCCCGCGCCGGACTTCTCGCGGGCGCGACGGATGAGAATGTCATTGGATTCATGGCCGGTGGCGACGCTGCCTTGATCCGTTCAATCGAACGATTTGAGGACCGCCCGGATTACGGTGAACGGCAGTTGCTCGACCTCGGATTTGCGGATGGCGATCTGCTGATCTCGTCAACGGAAGGAGGGGAAACTCCGTTCGTGATCGGAGCGACCGAAACTGCGGCTCAACGTTCCGGGCGGGCACCGTTTTTTCTCTACTGCAATCCCGATGACCTCCTTGCGGAAAACGTGGAGCGTTCGCGACGCGTCATCAGCAACTCTTCCATTCGGAAAATCAACCTCGCGGTTGGCCCGATGGCGCTTTCCGGCAGCACGAGAATGCAGGCCAGCACGGTCCTGACAGCGGCGATTGGATTTGCGATGAAGCACTGTCACAATCCGGACGGGATGGCTTCCGACTTCAATCGCTGGCGGAATTTCGCACTCGACGATTGCGACTGGTCGTTTCTCGAGATTTTTACCCGTGCCGAATCCGCTACCTACGAAGCCGGTGACTTCGTACTTTACGAGCCGGGTGAATTTGGAATCACCGTGCTGACTGACACCACGGAACGATCACCAACCTTTACCCTGACGCCTTTTGAACGGGTCGGAAACCCCGAGCCGGCTTCACTGTGCTACCTGCACCTGCCACAAACCGACTCGCCCGGAGAAGCCTGGCACAGCCTCCTCGATCGTGATCCCAGGCCGCTCGAATGGGGAGATCTCAGTCATCTGACGAGCGCTTCCGCAATGGCCCGGTTTGATTTTTCATCCGCGGTGGTGGCCCAAAGAAACGCCCGGATCTCCCCCGCGTCACAATTCCCGTTTCAAATTTCAGCAGAAGGTGGCAGCAATGGGATCGAATGGGAATTTCGCGGCCATTCGCACACCGTCAGGATCCCCGGGACGGTCGATTTCCTTGGGCAGAATCTGTTGCTCAAAATGCTTCTCAACACGCATTCGACGCTGATCATGGGGCGGTTGGACCGGTATGAGGGAAATCTGATGACCTACGTCAGCGCGAACAACTACAAGCTGATCGATCGGGCAGTTCGATACGTCCGGCTGCTGCTGGAGCACCATCATGACAGAGTGGATTTCGACTATGAGACCGTGGCCCGCCAGTTGCTGCAGACGAAAGAAACGTTGGGACCCGATGAACCAATCGTTCTGAAAACGGTGGAGGCGCTGCTCAAATCCGGCTGAAATTTCCGGTTGTTTTTCCAATCCCTTCCGCTACCATTTTCGCCCGTCGCAAATCGTGACGAATGGTCACGGCTCGATAGCTCAGTTGGTAGAGCAGAGGACTGAAAATCCTTGTGTCCCCAGTTCAAATCTGGGTCGAGCCACCA
>JABDJT010000540.1 GCA_013003335.1 Verrucomicrobiales bacterium
CGCCGCTTTCCGATTCGGCCGCGTCGAAAATCATGTCTCCCCGCACGCCGCGTTCCGCTGAATTGATCCGCTGAAGTTCACCGTGATCCACGCGGAACAAACCGCCGGATTTGTCGGCAATTTCCCACACCATCGCCTCGAACGGCCAGTCTTCATACGGGTAAATATACCGGGGGCTGCGGGAATGTTTTTGGCCGAGCCAGTAGCTCCCGTCCGGCATCGGGAGCCACGTTCTGTATTCGCCGAGAATCGTGCCGTCCGCCCGGACCCGGGCAAAACCGCGCTCGTATCCGTGCGGCAACGCGCGCTCGTCCAGTTCGGGAATCTCGTTCTCCTTTTGCGGGATCAGGTCGAGAAATTTCGACCCGGGATTGTAGGCAAAGGCGGGATAGCCCGGTCCGAACACGAGTTGCCCATCGCGCCTTCCATAGAAATAGAAATCGGTCAGGTAACGCCGTTTCGTGGTTTCGACAGTCGGGGAAATCCGCACCGGTTCGAGTTTCATCGTCTCCGGGTCGAGAATGGCGGGCCGGTGGCGCAGTTCGTCGTTGATGTAGACATTGAACCAGAGCTTTCCGTTATATTTTCCCATCAGCCTCGGCGCATGACGCGGCGAGGCGAATTCCGGAGCCACCCAGCGATCGGTTTTTGCATCATACCGGCGCGAGCCGCTGCCGCTGTTGGCCCAAACGGTTCCATCCTCTTCGAAAAAGAACCAACTCCAGTCGGCGTGACTGTTCATCCCAAGCTCCCGCTTCGCAAAAATCCGCATCTCGCGGGTTTGCAGGTTGAGCCGTCGCACATTTTGTCGGCTGCCGATCCAGAGATCATCGCCGTGAATCGCAAGGCCAATAACGCCGTTGTGAAACGGAAAATTGTAGTCCGGGTCTTTTTTCCTGTCCTCCGGCATCTCCTGGTCGGCCCGAAGCCGGCTGACTTCCCACGTTTTCAAATCGACACGCCGCAAGCCAATCGCTGTCCCGATCCAAAGCACCTCCGAATTCGCCGCCATCCGCAACGGGGCATCGCCCACGAAAACGCGTCGCTGCAGTTTGCCATCGAAATCATAAACCGAGACTCCCCACGGCTGTCCGGCAAATACGAACGAATCGTTCCGCGTGAGATCGGTCACGTTTTCATCGGAAACGAGGGAACGCACGGCTTCGGGAAGGTTCGACGGAACTTCGGCGACCTCAGCCTTCAAGTTCTCGACAGCCGATTCCACCCCGCCCGCGAGCGTCCAGTCGAGTTGCTTCCGGCCGCGCTTCCAGTTTTCTCCGGTCAGAATTTCATCGAGCTTTGCAAGTGCATCCGCCGATGCGTGAGAAATCAGGAACGCCATCGCACGCTGATCGTGGCCGCCGTCGTTATAGGGATCCGGGCTCCCGAAAGGCGCCTCCGCTGCCGCCATCCGCAGGCCAAGCGTTTCCATTTTCTCCGGCTGGTCGGTCCGCCAATAAAGCCGCATGAGACGATCCGCTAGATCGAAATAGTTCGCGAAGCGGGTCCGATTGTAGGCGCCCTTTCCGCGACGAAAGGCAGGTTTCGCGCCGGGTTCGAACAGTTTTTCGAACAACTCGATCAGGGTCTCATCGTCCGCTTCGTCGCCGGCAACATCTGCCAGTTCGAGCCGGTAAAATGAATTCTCCGGCGCGGCTTCGACGAGCGATTCGAGCAGCCGTTTTACCTGTGCGTCCCCGCCTTTCTCCCGGAACCGCTTCTTCCACCCTTCGAAATCGGGAATGCCTTGCGGGTATTTTTTCGCGGCATCGACCAGGGCCACCGTGGTGCCGATCAAGTCATCCCGCGCCCACGCGAGGTTCGCGCGGCCTTCCGGCGCCCAGCCCTCGGGATGCGCCCGTGCCGCGTCGGCCCAGCCGGAAAAAATCGGCATCAGCTCCGCCTGTTTCGCCAGCAACGCGAGGCTCTGCACTTCCTCAAATGAATTCGCCCAACTTCGATTTTCCTCCCAGCGACTTAATTTTGATCGCAAGACCATTTCGGAATTTCCCAGCGCCTCGTAGGATTTCTCCAGGTTCTCCAGCAGCATTTCGCGATACGGCCCGACGACCGGCACTCCGGCGGAGGGCCCGGGAGCCTTGGACTGCTGCATCGGAAACGCTGCCGCCATCGCACCCCAAACCGGCTGCGGTTTTTGCGGGATATCGAGCTTCGGATCGTGGGGCAAAGCGAGCGCTTTCTCCAACTCCACCACCGCCTCGGCATGCTTGTCGAATTTCGCAAAAATCTGACCGCGCCGGACGGCCCGCGAAGCCTCGGAAAAATCGCCGACCTCAATGTAGGCCAGTTCCAGTTTCAGGGCTTCGTCCGCATCGCCTTCGTGCTCCCGAATCCGCGCCAGGACCCGCATCGCGCGCGTTTCTTCCGATTTTTCCAGCACTGAAATCAGGTCTGCGACTTTGCCGTGCTTTTGAAACGCGCCGTGTGCCAGCCGAATGAATTCATCCTGCGAAAGTCCGAACGGAATGCCGATATGATGGCGAAACCCTGCTCCCCGAACCGGTTGAGGATGATCGAGATCCAATTGCAAAAATACTTTTTGTAAAATTGCCAGTGCATCGTCGGCGCGATCCCTCTTGATTTGGAAAAAAGCGGAATCGAGCACGAATTGAAGCGTGAGAGGATCCGGATTTTTGCCCCGCAATTCGTGCAACTCGCTGATTCGTTCGAATTCCTTCGCTGCGTCTTCCCACGCCTCCAGCGCGATGAAGCGGCGGATCAGCCAATTGTCGACGTGGCTCCCCGGGCCGATCTCAAACGGAATCGCTTCGGCGTGGCCAATCAGGCTGTAGGGCTGATTTCGTGCCATCCCGCCCGGTTCGACCGGGTAGTAATCGAACGGCACCGCCGGAGAATGCCAGCCTCTTTCCGAATCCCGCTCTGCAATTTCCGAAACGAATCCACGCAGCCACTTCAATGCTCCCTCACGATTCCCCGCCGCCATTTCCAAATCGGCTTTCAGAAGATAGGCCCGGATTCCATTGCCGGTATGCAATCTCCGCCCCAGGATATTTTCGATCACCTTTTTTCCGACCTTGGGATTTTTCTTCAAAATCTGCGCCGCAGCTGCCTCGCCACCCGGCACAGCCAGGAAGGCCCGCATCGCCTCTTCCTGTTTCCCCTGCCCCTGCAGTTCCCGGGCCTCGTGAAATTTCGTCGAAATCGACTGCCGTTCCTCCTGATCGATCGCAGATCCAGTCACGACCGTTGCCAGCGAAATCAGGAGAATCAGGGTCGTCTTCATACCCCAGAGTAAATCCGGTCGGGGCGATTTTGAAATGCCGGAGTCGTAAAAAGATTGTAATCCTTTCACCTGACATTCCGAGAACCCTGCGACTGGTGTATCGAAGGGGCGGAGTCTCTACTTCAGCTTCCGAACTTCTAAAGTCCCATCGTCAAGGATCACGACTGAATTTGCGTCTCCCGCAGCGAGATTCGAATCCCGCTTCACGTTGTTTCGATTTACCAGGATCGTTTTCGTTCGCTTCCCTTCTTTTGCCGTGAATTCGTCCCAGTACTCTCCGCTTTGATCTGTCCAGGTAAGCGCGAATCCATCATCGACCAGTGCTTCAATTTCCGCGTGCGGCGTCGTTTGGTAACACCCGGAAACGACCATTGCGAAAGCGATTGCCGCGGCGGATTTCATCAGGGAATTGAGAAGTGTTTTCATGTTCACAAGATCCCCAGGCAACAGAGGATCGTCCAATTGCAAAAACTAATTCATGAATCGGCTGAATCGATGAAGGGAGTTGGATTCATTCCCCGTACTCCTCCATCCCTGCACAGGTGCAAACCAGATTCCTGTCGCCAAACACGTTATCGATCCGGCTGACCGGCGGCCAGAATTTCCGTTCGCGGACCCAGTCGAGCGGATAGGCAGCTTCCTCCCGGGTGTATTTGTGAGCCCATTCGTCGGCGATCACGTTTTCCGCGGGGTGTGGCGCGTTTTTCAGGGGGTTGTCTTCCGGATCGAAATCTCCGTCGATCACTTTTTGAATTTCACCGCGGATGGCGATCATTGCGTCGCAAAAGCGATCCAGCTCGGCGCGGGATTCGCTTTCCGTCGGCTCGATCATGAGCGTGCCGGGCACGGGCCAGGACATCGTCGGAGCGTGAAAACCGTAATCGATGAGGCGTTTCGCGACGTCTTCGACATCGATGCCGGAATCGGCTTTCAGCGGACGCAGATCGATGATGCATTCGTGGGCGACCAGCCCGTTTTTGCCGCGATACAAAACCGGGAAATGTGGATCGAGTCGGCTGGCGATGTAGTTCGCGTTCAGGATCGCGATTTTCGTGGCGTCGGTGAGTCCGGTCGCGCCCATCATGCGGATATACATCCACGAAATCGTGAGGATCGATGCACTGCCGAGCGGCGCGGCGGAAACGGCTCCGACCTTTTTCCCCGGCAAAAACGGGGCGAGATGTTCGGCGACACCAATCGGACCGACGCCCGGGCCGCCGCCGCCGTGCGGGATGCAAAAGGTTTTGTGCAAATTGAGATGGCAGACATCCGCGCCGATCGCACCCGGGCTGCAGAGTCCGACCTGGGCGTTCATGTTCGCGCCGTCCATATACACCTGGCCGCCGTTTTCGTGAATGATCTCGCAAATCTCGACGACGGATTCTTCGAAAACGCCGTGGGTCGACGGATAGGTGATCATCAGCGCGCCGAGCGTATCGGCGTGTTCGGTGGCTTTTGCGCGAAGATCTTCGACGTCGATGTTGCCGTCATCATCGCATTTCACGGCGACGACTTTGAATCCCGTCATAACCGCGCTGGCGGGGTTCGTGCCGTGCGCGGAGGTCGGGATGATGCAGACGTCTCTCGTATCGCCATCGCCGTTGGCTTTGTGAAATTCGCGGATTGCCAGCAGCCCCGCGTATTCGCCCTGCGAGCCGGCATTCGGCTGGAGACTGACGCTGTGGAAACCGGTGATTTCCGCAAGCCATGTTTCCAGTTGCCCGGCCATTTCGGCGTAGCCTTGCGTCTGTTCTTGCGGCGCGAAAGGATGGAGACCGTTCACCGTTTTCCACGAAAGCGGCAGCATTTCCGACGTCGCATTCAGCTTCATCGTGCACGAGCCGAGCGGGATCATCGACCAGTTCAGCGCGATGTCTTTGCCCTCGAGCCGACGCAGGTAGCGCAGCATTTCCGTTTCGGTGTGGTAGCTGTTGAAGACGGGGTGGGTGAGGAAATCGGAGGTGCGGCGGAGGTTTTCGTGGATTTTAGGAGCCCCGACCGGTTCGATTCCGTCTGTTTCGCTGAATGCCAACTTCTCTCCGTTTACGATCACGGTGTCGAAAAACGCGCCCTCCCCGTTTTCCTTACAGGCACGGGCATGCACTCGTTCCGCAATCCGACGCAGCCCTTCCGGCCCGTGATACACCACATAGATTCCTGCCATCTCCGCCAGCACCACCTGCGCAGTGCAAATG
>JABDJT010000547.1 GCA_013003335.1 Verrucomicrobiales bacterium
GGTGAAGCCTTCCGGGGCCGGCGATACGACAAATCCACCCTCGAACAAGCCGTCCGAATTCAAAATCAGCAAGGTGGCGTTGCCGCTTGAAATTGCCGGTTATCTCAAGGGGAAAGGCCCGATGGTGGCCAATACCAATCCAAATTCCCCCAAAGGCACACCGGGCAGTCCGAATGCCCCGAAAGGCTCCGGTGGAAATCCCGGTGTTCCGCCTGCGACGGCCGTGGAGGCAGCTGATGCGCTGACTGTGGCTCACGCTTTTTCGAAGGCCATGATCGATCGCAATTTCGAAATGGCCCGCGGCCTGGTGGATTCCAAATCGGTCTCCGATGAGCGTGTCGCCGCCCTGATGATTGCGATCGAGGAAGGAAAATTTTCGCTGAAGGACGACAAACCGTTGATCGTCACCCTGGCGCGCGACAGTATCACCTGGGTTTTGACCCGCCTGGATTCCGGATCGGCCTCATCGGAATTCGGAATTGAGATGGCCCGGGCAGATGGAGACGGCGACGAGTGGAAAATCAATGGCCTCGCCTTCAACAAGCTTTTGACGACCCTCGCCAACCAGGCGGGAGCCGGCGGCGTTGCCTATGCTCCGATCGTAGAGGACCCACGGGGCGGTGATTCGCTGGTGCTCTACTTTGAATTTGACGATGAGAAAGTGACATCCCGCAGCAACCGCCAGCTCTCGATTGTATCCGCGATCCTGAAACAGGATTCGGACCGCAAAATCCGGATCAACGGCCACGCGGACGCATTAGGGACAGACGATTACAACGCTGCTCTTTCCGAGAAACGGACCGCAGCTGTTCGCAAAGCCCTCATCGCTTTCGGCATTTCTCCGGATCAAATCATCACCGAAGGATTTGGTGAAAGCCGTCCCCGCAAACCGAATTTCAATCCGGACGGAACCGACAACCCCGGAGGTCGTTCCCAGAACCGGCGGGCAGAGGTGTATCTCGATTTTTGAGATTGGAAAAATGGAGGCGAGGGCGGGAATCGAACCCGCGATAGAGGTTTTGCAGACCCCGGCCTTACCACTTGGCTACCTCGCCGTTTCTCAGGGGCGGGAAAGTAAATCGCTCCGTTCGAAAAAGTCAATTGCCAAGGTCACCCGGGTTCGAATCGATCATTTTTGATTGCAGATCGGATAGAACCCGCTTGTTTTC
Organism: Verrucomicrobiales bacterium; assembly: GCA_013003335.1. Taxonomy (GTDB): domain Bacteria; phylum Verrucomicrobiota; class Verrucomicrobiia; order Verrucomicrobiales; family DEV007; genus JABDJT01. Next base: position 1,170 of record JABDJT010000547.1, read on the forward strand.
TATTCTATGGCTATCATCAAAGTCGCATGTCCGAAATGCGGGCAGAAAGTGTCCGGGGACGAGAGTTTTTTCGGCACCACGGTGGAATGTCCGATCTGCACGTCTCAGATTCCGTTTCCGGAAAATCCTCACGCGGCTCCGGCCCCGGTTCCTCCAACTCCGGAAGATTCGACCCCGAAAGAACCGCCGCTACCCGAGGTGGGTGATTTGCCCACCGCCGGCGAGATGATTGATGCGCCGCAGCGTAAGACACCGCGGGATGAGCCGAAAGATGAAGCCATCAATGATCTGCCATCGGCATCCGATTCATTCGATGACGAACCTGATGATTCGAAATCAGCTTCTGAGGCACCATCGATCGACGCAGACGAAATCCCGGATTCATCGAAGGAAAAGGAATCCAGCAAACCGGTTCCGGCTCAGGATGGCAGGGATGAATATGATGACGCGCCACCTTCGCCGATCCTGGGAGCTTCCGCTCTGGTATTGGGACTTCTGAACGTGATCACCTTTTGTTTCGGGGGAATTCTCCTCGCCCCGGGAGCCATCATTTGCGGGCATATTGCCCTGGCCCGGGCGAAACACAGTCCAGTTCAACCCGCTCCGGGTCGAATGCTCGCCCTGGTCGGCCTCGTGCTCGGCTACCTCGGGCTCGTCGTGGTCCTCGTTGGACTGATCGTACTGGTATTCTTTGGCGATCAAATTCGGGCCAACTGGGGTGCGCCTCCGCAGGAGTGAGGCGGCCGCTTCCATTCTGCTATCCCTGTTTTCAGCTTCCGGCTTGCATTCCTCAACGTTGAGGCTAAGTCTGGCGCGTCCTGAAAAGAAACGGATTTTCCGAACAGGAGACAATTTCCAGAATTTCAGGAATTTTAATATTGAAGATTTCCGAAATAATCCGAACTTAGAACCCACACTCGAAATGCGCGAAACTACCATCATCAATGTCTTGGGCCGCGAAGTGCTCGACTCCCGGGGGAATCCAACCGTGGAATGCGACGTCGTCCTCGAAGGAGGAGCCGTCGGAAGGGCCGCCGTGCCCAGCGGGGCCTCGACCGGCGAAAACGAAGCCTGCGAACTACGCGACGGAGACAAGGACCGTTATCTCGGCAAAGGTGTCTTGAAAGCTGTCGAGTCCGTAAATGAAAAGATCTGCCCGGAACTGGTTGGCGTCGACGCCACCGAGCAATGCGCGATCGATCAAATCATGCTGGAACTGGACGGGTCCAGGAACAAAAAGGAGCTCGGAGCGAATGCGATCCTGGGCGTTTCCATGGCAGCAGCTCATGCGGCAGCTGTCCAGCTGGGCCAACCGCTTTACAAGTATCTCGGTGGACCGAACGCAAAAGTTCTTCCGGTTCCGATGATGAACATTTTGAACGGTGGCGCCCACTCTGACGCACCGATCGACTTCCAGGAATTCATGATCGTGCCGAAAGGTGCGGACACATTCCGGGAAGCTCTTCGCTGGGGAGCCGAAATTTTCCACGCTTTGAAAAAGGTGCTTCATGACCGTGGTCTCTCCACGGCTGTGGGCGACGAAGGTGGTTTTGCACCGAATTTGAAATCAGCCGGGGATGCCCTCGATGCGATTGCACAAGCGGTGGAAAAAGCGGGATTTTCCATGGGCGATCAAATTGCCATTGCCCTTGATGTGGCTTCTTCCGAATTTTTCGATTCTGACAAGCAGCGTTACGTTTTCAAAAAATCCGACGGCTCGGAAAAGACAGCCGAGGAGCTGGTGGACTACTACGCCGAGCTGCAGAAAAACCATCCCATCATCTCGATTGAAGACGGTTGTGACGAAAATGACTGGGATGGCTGGAAAATCATGACGGACAAGCTCGGGGAAACGACGCAACTGGTCGGCGATGACCTTTTCGTCACCAATGTCGATTTCCTGCAGAAAGGAATCGATCTCGGCGTGGCCAACTCGATCCTGGTGAAAGTAAACCAGATCGGATCACTCACGGAAACCTTCGACGCAGTCGAACTGGCGAAGGAAAACCGCTACACCAGCGTGATCAGCCATCGTTCCGGCGAAACGGAAGACGCAACCATCGCGGATATCGCGGTGGCCACCAACGCCGGCCAGATCAAGACCGGCTCACTCAGCCGTTCCGACCGGACTGCCAAATACAATCAACTTTTGCGAATCGAAGAAGAACTGGGCGACGACGCGGTTTACGGCGGGAAAATGCGGGTGTGAGAAGGGGGTTTCTCTTTTCTCGCCACGTAATTTCGCGCAGGACGGCTGTTGCTTGTCCGGTTTTTCTCCAGAAAACCGAACCTTAGCCGCCCCGCGAAAACCATGTCTCAACGCCATACCGATTTCCAGGAAGACTTCGAATCTCCCCTTCAATTTGACCGGGCAGAACCGGCACAGTCCCGCACGAACATCTGGCAACATTTGTCCCGGGTGATGGAGGTCTCCATCTACGTCTGCGGCCTGCTGGCGGTGGGCAAACTGTTCTGGCCGGAAGTTCAGAAACAGGAAAAGCTGAATCAGGACCTGGCCCAGCTCGACACGACCGTTGTCGAAAAACAGGCTGAAGTGGCTCAACTGCGCCTGGAATACGAATTGCTGAAAAATGACCGCCAGTTCCTCGAATCAGTGGCCCGGGACCGGCTGAACCTGATGCGCGACGACGAATACGTCATCCGAATCGAGCGCGGTGGAAGCGAAGACGGAGAGAAAGGAAGTCGGTAAGTCGCTTGTCGATCGGTCCTTCACCGCCTTATGATGGGCGAATGAAGGATCGGCATTGGCAGCGGTGGTGGTGGAAACTGGCGGGACTTGCAGCGGTATTCAGCTTCGGTTGTCCAGTGATCGGGCAGGCACCGAAGATCGCCGTCACAACCTTCACCTACAAACAGGTCGACGATCTGGAGATCAAGCTGGACGTGCACCGCGCCGCTGACGATCACATTCGCCCGGTCACGGTCTGGATTCATGGAGGCGCCCTGATCAACGGTGGCCGCGAGGGAATCGGGAAAGCGGGGCGCGACTTATTGAAGGCCGGATACTGTGTCGTATCGATCGATTACCGGCTGGCTCCGGAATCCGACATGCCGGAAATTTATTCCGACCTGGAAGATGCATTTCGATGGATCCGGAAACACGGTCGGGAAAAATTCAATGGTGATGTTTCGAAAATCGCCGTGCTCGGCGGATCCGCAGGCGGCCACCTGACTCTCTCGGCCGGATTTCGGGTCGACCCGAAGCCGGATGTCCTTGTTCCATTCTGGGGATACGGCGATCTGATCGGGCCGTGGCTCAGTGAGCCCAGCCCTCATCCCCGTCATCAGTCGAGAGTTTTGACCGACGCCGAAATGAATGCGCTCGAAAACGGCCCGCCGGTCGCCAATGCCCGGGATCGGAAAGGAGACGGCGGAGCCTACTATCAAACCTGCCGTGCCCGGGGAATCTGGCCGGTAAAAGTGAGCGGAGGACTCGATCCGAAAAAGGAGCCGGACAAGTTTTTTCCGTTTATGGCATCGAAAAACGTGACCCCGGACTATCCGCCCACGCTTTTGATTCACGGCACAGACGACACGGACGTTCCGCACGAGCAATCTGAAATCATGGCGAAGGAATTTGAAAAACACGGCGTTTCGTATCGCTTGATCAGCCTCAAGAACGGTGAGCACGGGCTGGGAGGCGCCGACCCGAAAGAGATCGAGGCCGCTTTTGCCGCCGTCCTGCCGTTTATCGCAAAATATGTGCCGCCGCCGGAGATTCCCGAGTGAACAGGGTATGTT